>NZ_JAAGNB010000545.1:0-3423 GCF_010550475.1 Amycolatopsis sp. SID8362 | reverse complement strand
CGGTCGACCTTGCCGGAGGTGCGGGTCGGCAGGTCGTCGACGACGGCGAGCAGCGGCACCAGCGCGGCGGGCAGGTGCTCGCGCAGCCGGGTCGCGGCCTGGTCGTGGTCGAACGGCTCGGTGCCCGGGACGACGTAGCCGACGAGGACCTGGTTGCCCGCCTTGGTGCGGCGGACCGCGGCGGCCGCGCCCTGCACGCCCGGCAGGGCCTGCAGCGCGGCGTCGACCTCGCCCAGCTCGATCCGGCGGCCGCCGAGCTTGACCTGCTCGTCGAGGCGACCGAGGAACAGCAGGCCTTCCTCTTCGGCGCGGACCATGTCGCCGGAGCGGTAGGCGCGCTGCCAGCCCAGCGACGGCAGGGCGGCGAACTTCTCCGCGTCCTTCTCGGCGTCGAGGTAGCGGGCCAGGCCGACGCCGCCGATGACCAGCTCACCGGTCTCACCCATGGCGACCGGCTCGCCCTCGTCGTTGACGACGGCGAGCTGCCAGCCGGACAGCGGCAGGCCGATCCGCACCGGGCCCTCGCCGGTCAGCTGCGCGGCGCAGGCGACGACGGTGGCCTCGGTCGGGCCGTAGGTGTTCCAGACTTCGCGGCCTTCGACGGCGACGCGCTCGGCCAGCTCCGGCGGGCACGCTTCGCCGCCGAAGATGAGCAGGCGGACGTCTTCGAGGGCGTCGGCGGGCCACAGCGCGGCCAGCGTCGGCACGGTCGAGACGACGGTGATGCGCTGCGCGACCAGCCACGGGCCCAGGTCGACACCGGTGCGGACCAGCGCGCGCGGCGCCGGGACCAGGCAGGCACCGTGGCGCCAGGCCAGCCACATCTCTTCGCAGGAGGCGTCGAAGGCGACGCTCAGCCCGGCCAGGACGCGGTCGCCGGGGCCGATCGGCTCGTCGGTGAGGAACAGCTCGGCCTCGGCGTCGACGAACGCGGCGGCGGAGGCGTGCGTGACCGCGACGCCCTTGGGCTTGCCGGTGGAGCCGGAGGTGAAGATGATCCAGGCGTCGTCGGCGGGGCCGGGGACGCCGTCGCGCCCGCCCGGCGTGCTGTGGACGTGGATCTTGCCGTCGGTGGCGACCGCGGCCACCTGGGCCTCTTCGAAGACCAGCTCGGCGCGCTCGTCCGGGTCGTCCGCGTCGACCGGCACGTAGGCGGCGCCGACGGACAGGGTGGCGAGGATCGCGACGTACAGCTCGGCGGTGCCGGAGGAGATCCGGATGCCGACGCGGTCGCCGAGGCCGACGCCGTAGCCGCGCAGCCGGCGGCCGTAGGCGTCGATCTCCTCGAGCAGGCGCCGGTAGGTCAGCGTGGTGGTGCCGTCGTCGATCGCGGCGGCGTTGGGGTGGAGCTCGGCGGTGGCGGCGAGGACGTCCAGCAGGGTGCGCTCGCTCGCGCCGAGCCCCGACCAGAACAGGGCGCGGTCGGCGACCGGGGCGAGCGTCACTTCGGCCGCGGAACCGGCGGGTTCGATCGTGACGGTCATCGACCGCTCACCTCGGCCGTGCCGAAGACGTGCAGGGACAAACCATGGGCGCGCAAGCCCATCACTCACCTTCCGGGAGCCTCAACCGGGCTCGCTCTCCTGGTTGAGGCGCCCGCAACGACCTTTCACCATACCCGTGGATGACGAAAAGGTGTCCACAGGGTCACAAGGGAGTGTCGGACCTCACGCGGGCCCGACACGTGGGGAAATCACCGCGTCCGGGCGGCCTTCCCGCCGATCTTCGGCTTCGCCTTCTTCTCCCGCACACGAACATTCACCCGAACGGGACTGCCGGTGAAGCCGAACTGCTCGCGGAACTTGCGCTCGATGAACCGGCGATAGCCCGCCTCGAGGAAGCCCGTGGTGAACAGCACCAGCGTCGGCGGCCGGATGCCGGCCTGCGTCGCGAAGAGCACCTTCGGCTGCTTGCCCGAGCGGACCGGCGGCGGGGTGGCCGCGATCAGGTCGGACAGCCACGCGTTGAGCTGGCCGGTCGGCACCCGCTGGTCCCACGACTTCAGCGCGGTCCGCAGCGCCGGCGCCAGCTTGCGCACCGAACGGCCGGTCAGCGCGGAGATGTTGACCTTCTCCGCCCACGGCACGCGGACCAGGCCGCGGTCCAGCTCGCGGACCATCGCGTGCCGACGGTCCTCGTCGACCAGGTCCCACTTGTTGAACGCCAGCACGCAGGCGCGCCCGGCCTCGACGACCATGGTCAGCACCCGCAGGTCCTGCTCCGACAGCGGCTCGGCCGCGTCGAGCAGCACGATCGCGACCTCGGCCGCGTCGATCGCGGTCTTGGTGCGCAGCGAGGCGTAGTACTCGGCGCCGGCGGCGAAGTTGACGCGCTTGCGCAGGCCCGCCGTGTCGACGAACCGCCAGGTCTCGCCGTCCAGCTCGACCAGCGAGTCGACCGGGTCGACGGTGGTGCCGGCGACCGAGTCGACGACCGAGCGCTCCTCGCCGGAGAGCTTGTTGAGCAGGCTCGACTTGCCGACGTTCGGCTTGCCGACCAGCGCGACGCGCCGCGGCCCCGACGTCACGGCGCCGCCCTCGCGCGGCGATTCGGGCAGGGCCTTGAGGATGGCGTCGAGCAGGTCGCCGGAGCTGCGTCCGTGCAGCGCGCTGACCGGGTGCGGCTCGCCGAGGCCGAGCGACCACAGCGACGCGGTGTCCGCGAGCAGGCGGTCGTCGTCGACCTTGTTCGCGGCCAGCAGCACCGGCTTCTTCGAGCGGCGCAGCACCTTGGAGACGGCTTCGTCGGTGGCGGTGGCGCCGACCGTGGCGTCGATCACCAGCAGCACGGCGTCCGCGGTCTGCATGGCCAGCTCGGCCTGCGCGGCGACGGAGGCCTGCAGCCCGGTCGCGTCCGGCTCCCAGCCGCCCGTGTCGACCAGGGTGAACCGGCGGCCACCCCAATAGGCGTCGTAGGCGACGCGGTCGCGGGTCACGCCCGGCACGTCCTGCACGACGGCTTCGCGGCGGCCGAGGATCCGGTTGACCAGCGTCGACTTGCCCACGTTCGGGCGGCCGACGACGGCGAGCACCGGCTGCGCGAGCGCGGCCTCCTCGGCCAGCTCGGCCGCCTCGATCTGCGCGTCGAGCGCGGCGAACTCGGTCTCGTCCGACCAGGTGCCGTCGATCTCGCCGACGCTGTCCAGCTCTTCCATCACTACCCAATTTCCCTTATGGCGCAGCGAATCCGTTTTCGCTGCGCCAATCGTCCAAAGTCTTCACGAGCGCCGCGAGCTCGCCGCGGAGCTCTTCGGTGCCCTGGTCGAGCCCGGTCTTCCCGGGTCCGACCTTCGGCGTGAACGGCTCCCCCACGAGGATGTCCACGCGCGGGCGCCAGCGCCGCCTGCCGTCCGCGGGCTTGCGCGTGCCCCGCGTCGCGACCGGGAGCACGGTCGCGCCGGAGGCCCGGACCAGCCAGGCCGCG
>NZ_JAAGNB010000502.1:0-9660 GCF_010550475.1 Amycolatopsis sp. SID8362 | reverse complement strand
GGGCGCGGGCGGCCGCGGTCGCCGCCGCGATCCGCGCCGACGGGGCCGACGAGGCCGCGACGCTGCTGCTCGGCAGCCGCGAAACCCAGCCCGCCTGACCACCACCGACGAAGACGAACAGGGGATTTCATGATCGACGTGATCGTGGCCGGCGGCGGCCCGACCGGGACGATGCTGGCCGCCGAGCTGCGGCTGCACGGCGTGCGGGTGGTCGTGCTGGAGCGGGAGGCGGAGCCGGTCAAGGAGGTCCGGTCGCTCGGCCTGCACGTGCGCAGCATCGAGGTGATGGCCCAGCGCGGCCTGCTGGACCGCTTCCTCGCGGAGGGCAAGCAGTTCCAGATGGCCGGGTACTTCGCCGGCATCGACAAGCCGTGGCCGGAACGGCTGGACAGCGCGCACGCCTACGTCCTCGGCATCCCGCAGCCGGTCACCCAGCGGCTGCTGACCGAGCACGCGCTCGAGGCCGGCGTCGAGGTCCGGCGCGGCGCCGAGGTGACCGGGCTGAGCCAGGACGACGAGGGCGTCACGGTCGAGCTGGCCGGGGGTGAGCGGCTGCGGGCGCGCTACCTCGTCGGCTGCGACGGCGGGCGCAGCACCGTCCGGAAGCTGCTCGGCATCGGCTTCCCCGGTGAACCGGCGAGTCACGAGACGCTGCTCGGCGAGATGGCGGTGACCGCGCCGGCCGAAGAGGTGGCCGCCATCGTGACCGAGATCCGCAAGACGGAGAAGTTCTTCGGGCTCGGCCCGCTCGGGCAGACGGGGCGGTACCGGGTGCTCGTGCCCGCCGCGCAGGTGAGCGAAGACCGTTCGGTCCCGCCGACCCTCGACGAGTTCAAGCAGCAGTTGCGCGCGTACGCGGGCACCGACTTCGGCGTGCACTCGCCGTTGTGGCTGTCCCGCTTCGGCGACGCGACCAGGCTCGCCGAGCGCTACCGGGACGGCCGGGTCTTCCTGGCGGGCGACGCGGCGCACATCCACCCGCCGCTGGGTGGGCAGGGCCTCAACCTCGGGCTCCAGGACGCGCTGAACCTCGGCTGGAAGCTGGCTGCCGAGCTCGGCGGGTGGGCCCCGGCCGGGCTGCTCGACACCTACCAGGCCGAGCGGCACCCGGTGGCCGCCGACGTGCTGGACAACACCCGCGCCCAGGGCGAGCTGATGCGGCCGGACGCCGGGCCGCAGGCCGTGCGGCGGCTGCTGGCGAAGCTGATGGACTTCGAGGAGGTGAACCGGTACCTGATCGGGCGGATCGTCGGCATCGAGATCCGCTACGACTTCGGCGACGAGGCCGACCTCGTCGGACGGCGCCTGCGCGACCTGACGCTGAAGCAGGGGCGCCTGTACGACCTGATGCACGGCGGCCGCGGCCTGCTGCTCGACCAGACCGGGAGCCTGTCGGTGGCCGGCTGGGCGGACCGGGTCGACCACGTCGTGGACGTCAGCGAAGAGCTGGACGTCCCGGCCGTGCTCGTGCGGCCGGACGGCCACGTCGCGTGGGTCGGCGAAGACCAGGAACAGCTGCAGGACCGGCTGGCGCGGTGGTTCGGCGCGCCGGCCGAGGCGTGAGGGGACGCATGACGGAACACGAAACGGAACTGCGCGCCGAGCGCACTCACGTCGCCGGGCTCTACGCCCGGCTCGACGCCGAACGCGAGCGCGTGCGGGCCGAGTACCAGGCGGCGCTCGGGGGCAACGACCTCGGCGCGATGGAGCGCGACGTCCGGGTGCGGGCGCTGAGCCGGGAGGTGCGGCGGCTCGACGTCGTCGACAACGGGCTGTGCTTCGGGCGGCTCGACGCCGTTTCGGGGGAGCGCTCGTACATCGGCCGGATCGGCCTGTTCGACGAGGAACGCGACCACGAACCGGTGCTGCTGGACTGGCGGGCGCCGGCCGCGCGGCCGTTCTACACCGCGACCGGCGCGAACCCGGAGGGCATGCGCCGCCGCCGTCAGTTCCACACCCACCGGCGGGACGTCGTCGACTTCACCGACGAAGACCTCGGTCGTCCCGGCGGGGACGCTTCAGGCGACGCGGCGCTGCTCGCGGCCGTCAACGCGCCACGTGGCGAAGGCATGCGGGACATCGTCGCGACGATCCAGGCCGAGCAGGACGAGATCATCCGGCTCGACCACCCGGGCGTGCTGGTGATCGAAGGCGGGCCGGGCACCGGGAAGACGGTGGTGGCGCTGCACCGCGTCGCCTACCTGCTCTACACCCAGCGGGAGCGGATGGAACGCCACGGCGCGCTCGTGGTCGGGCCCAACCCGGCGTTCCTGAACCACATCGGGCGCGTGCTGCCGTCGCTCGGGGAGACCGACGTCGTCTTCACGACGACCGGCGACCTCGTGCCCGGCCTGCACGTCACGGCCGAGGACGAGCCGGAAGCCGCGCGGCTCAAGGGTTCCCGCAAGATCCTGGACGTGCTCGCCGCCGCGATCGCCGACCGGCAGCGGCTGCCGGCCGAGCCCGTGGAGATCCAGCTGCGGGACGCCACCGTCCGGATCGACGCCGCGACCGCGGAGTGGGCCCGGCAGGAGGCGCGCCACAGCGGGCAGCCGCACAACGAAGCCCGCGCGGTGTTCGCCGACATCGTCACCTATGTGCTCACCGAGCGGGCGATGAAGCGGATCGCACACGGCTGGCTGAGCCGCGACGACCGCGAGGAGTGGGAACGGTTCCGGGCCGAGCTGGTCAAGGACCTCGACGCCGACGAGGTGTTCACCCGCGCGCTCGACGAGCTGTGGCCGATCCTGACCCCGGAAACCCTGCTGGCGCAGCTGTATTCGTCGCCGGAACGGCTGCGCGCGGCGGGCGGCGACCCCGTGCTGGCGCGAGCCGAGGGCGACGCCTGGACGGTGTCGGACGTGCCGCTGCTCGACGAGCTGGTCGACCTGCTGGGCCGCGACCTCGCGGCCGAAAAGGCAGCGGAACGGGCGGCCGAGCGGGAACGCAAGGCCAAGGCCGCCTACGCCGCCGACGTCCTGGACAACCTGATCGAGCGCGAGGACGTCGACGAGGACGTCGGCCTGATCGCCAAGGACCTGCTCTTCGGGGAGGACCTGGCGGACCGGTTCGTCGAAACCGACACCCGCACGCTCGTCGAGCGCGCCTCGGCGGACCGGGACTGGACCTACCGGCACGTCGTGGTCGACGAGGCGCAGGAACTGTCCGAAATGGACTGGCGGGTGCTGATGCGGCGCTGCCCCGGCCGGTCCTTCACGGTGGTGGGCGATCTCGCGCAGCGCCGGTCGGAAGCCGGGGCGCGGTCGTGGGGCGCGATGCTCGACCCGTACGTGCCCGGCCGCTGGGTCTACCGCTCGCTGACGGTGAACTACCGCACGCCGGCGGAGATCATGAGCGTCGCCGCCGCGGTGCTGGCCGGGTTCGCGCCCGACGTGCGGCCGCCGGAATCGGTCCGCGCGTGCGGGGTCCCGCCGTGGGCGCGGCGGGTCACCGACGGCGAAGTCGCCGCGGCCGTCGCGGAGTTCACCAATGCGGAAGCCGGGCGCGAAGGCACCAGCGTCGTCATCGGACCGCCCGGGGTGCCCGGCGCCGTACCCGCGTCCGAGACGAAGGGCCTGGAGTACGACGCCGTGCTGGTCGTGGACCCGGACCGGATCCTCGCCGACGGGCCGCGCGGCGCGGCCGAGCTGTACGTCGCGCTCACCCGCGCCACCCAGCGCCTCGGCGTCCTGCACCGGGGCCCGCTGCCGCCGGAGCTGGCCGGGCTCGCCGAGGCCCCGGTGCCGGTGCCGTGACGCTCAGACGTTGCGGATGTTCGCCTCCAGCTCCAGGGGCTCCCGGTCCCAGTCCTCGACGCCGAAGGCGAGGATGCGCTCCGGGTGGATGCGGATCACGGCGTCGTCGAGGTGGTTGTCCGGGAGGTTGACGTCGGTCAGCGCCTCGGCGCGGCCGCGGATCTCCAGGCAGCGCACGCGCCACGGGTTCGTCGAAGGGAGGTCGTCGACGACGAAGGCGACGTGGTCGTCGGTGGCGATGTTGCGGAACTTCTTGCTGGTGCGCAGGTTGTGCCCGGTGACGTCGATGGTCTTCTCGTCCGGGTTGTACCGGAAGCCGACGGGGCTGGCCTGCAGCGTCCCGTTCGGCTGCCGGGTGGCGAGGCGGCCCAGCGGCTGGGCGGCGAGGTAGGCGAGTTCTGCGTCCGTGAACATGCGGCCAGTCTCGGACTTCAAGCTCCCTTGAAGTCAAGGACCAGCCCGGCGAACCGCGCGCCGATCCGGCGGTGGGCCGCGGGGCACGGGTGGAGGGCGTCCGGCAGCGGCAGGTCGGCGAAGTCGGCTTCGCCGTACAGGGCGAGGCCGTCGAGGTAGCGCAGGTTCGCGTCCTCGGCCTGCCGCTGCGTGACGATCCGGGCCAGCTCGTCCCGGACGACCTCCAGGGTCAGCTTGCCCGCCGCCCGCTCGGCGGGGTCCCCGGTCGCCCGGAACCGGACCTCGCCGCGGGCCAGCGCCTCGTGGTCGAAGTCGCCCGGCCCCGGTGTCTGTTCGTGGATCGGGCAGTACAGCGGGGAGACGACGACGAGTGGCGTGTCCGGGTGGCCTTCGCGGATGGTGTCGAGGAAGCCGTGCACGGCCGGGCCGAACGCGCGCAGGCGCATCAGGTCGGCGTTGACGACGTTGATGCCGAGCTTGACGCTGATCAGGTCGGCCGGGGTGTCGCGCAGCGCGCGGGCGGTGAACGGGTCGAGCAGCGCGTTGCCGCCGAACCCGAGGTTGACCAGGTCGACGCCGGCCGCGGTGGCGGCCAGCGCGGGCCAGGTGCCCGCCGGGCTCGCGGCGTTGGAGCCGTGGCTGATCGAACTGCCGTGGTGCAGCCACACCCGGCGCTCCGGCAGGACCTCGACGGGCGCGTCGGTGCGCAGGGCGAGCAGTTCGGTGATTTCGTGGTGCGGCAACCAGATCTCGACGTCCTTGGCGTGCGCGCCCAGCCCGCCGAACCGCACGGTCCCGGGCGATCCCGCACGCCGCTCGCCCGCTCCGGTGCGCGGGTCGACGGTCAGCGTGTCGCCGCTTTGGACGCTCCCTTGGGCGACGAGTTCGCCGTCGACCAGCAGGTCGTACACGCCGTCGGGCCGCGGCGGGGCGCCCGTGTAGACGAGCTTGGTCGGCAGCGTCTCCAGTTCGACGACGTCGGCGCTGGTCCGGAACCGCAGCCGGACGCCGGCGGGCTGCGCCTCGGCCACGGCGAGCCGCGGGTCGGTGTTCTGCGCACGGGCGCGGGCGGGCAGCCGGTGCGGGGCGAGGCCCTGCCCGGTGTGTTCGAGTTCGAGGGCGCCGCGGACGAGATCGGCGGTCAGCGGGGTGGTGATCACGTGGCGGGCCAATCGCGCAGGACGGTGTCGAGCACCGTGAGGATCCGGGTCCAGGACTCTTGCGAGGACGGCGAGCTGTGGTCGAACCCGCCGTGGGCTTCGAGGTCGACGTACCCGTGGAAGACGCTGCCGAGCAGGCGCACGGCGTGCGTCTCGTCCGGCCCGGACACGGCGTAGCCGCGCAGGATCGCGCGCATCATCTCGGCGTGCCGGGGCCCCGCGCTCGCGGCGGCGGTCTCGGCGTCGAGCCGGAACCGCGTGGCGGCGTACCGGCCGGGGTGCTCGCGGGCGTAGTCGCGGTAGACGTCGGCGAAGGCCACGAGCGCGTCCCGGCCCGCCCGGCCCGCCAACGCGGCGGCGGCGCGATCGGCGAGTTCGTCCAGCGCGAGCAGGGCGATCTTCGTCCGCAGGTCGTGCGCGTTCTTGACGTGCGAGTACAGGCTCGCGACCTTGACGTCGAAGCGCCGCGCCAGCTCCGACGGCGTCACGTTGTCGAAGCCGGCCTCGTCGGCCAGCTCCGCGCCCGCGCGCACCACGCGTTCGGTGGTCAACCCGGCTCGAACCATGAACTCACTCCCTCTTGCCTAAAGGGAGTGTAGCTCAGCCTAAAGCCTTTAGGAAAAGAGGGCGTCCGCCCAGCTCGACTCGCGGGTCACGCCCGGCGGGACGGCGAAGTGCGCCGAGCCGGTGTGCTGGACGTACTCCATCATCGCGTCCTTCGACGACAGCGCCTGCTGCATCGGCACGTACTGCTTGCGCGTGTCCCGGTTGAACGCCAGGAAGAACAGCCCCGCCTCCAAGTGCCCGACGCCGTCGGAACCGTCGACGAAGTTGTAGCCGCGGCGCAGGATCCGGACGCCGTTCAGCGCCTGGTGCGAGGCCAGCCGGACGTGCGCGTCCTCCGGGATCACCTTCTCGCCGCCCGCGCCGCCGACGTCCAGGTCCAGCTCGTCGAACTCCGCGGTCTGGCCGAGCGGGGCGCCGGTGCCCTTGGTGCGGCCGATGATCTTCTCCTGGCCGTCCAGCGACTCGCGGTCCCACGTCTCGATGTGCATCCGGATCCGGCGCGCCACCAGGTACGAGCCGCCCGCCATCCAGGCCGGGCCGTCCTCGGCCGAAGCCCACACCTGGTCGCGCAGGAAGTCCGCGTCCTCGGACTTGATGTTGTTCGTGCCGTCCTTGAAGCCGAACAGGTTCCGCGGCGTCGCCTGTGCCCGCGACGTCGACGAGCTGCGGCCGAAGCCGAGCTGCGACCAGCGGACCTCGGTGACGCCGAAGCCGAGGCGCACCAGGTTGCGGACCGCGTGCACCGCCACCTGCGGGTCGTCCGCGCACGCCTGGATGCACAGGTCGCCGCCGCTGCGGGCCGGGTCGAGCTTGTCCTTCGGGAACAGCGGCAGGTCGATCAGCTGCGGCGGCCGCTTGCCCGCCAGGCCGAACCGGCCGTCGAACAGCGACGGCCCGAAGCCGATGGTCAGCGTCAGGTTCGACGGCGGCAGGTCGAGCGCCTCGCCGGTGTCGCCGGGCGGGGCGTACTGGCCGCCGTCGATCGCGCCGCCCGCCACGACCTCCTGGCCGGCGGTCATCCGGCGGGCGGCGTCGGTCCACGTCTTCAGCAGCTGCCGCAGCTTCTCGCGGTCCTTGGTGGTGACGTCGAGGGCCGCGAAGTGCAGGTTCGCCTGCGTCGGCGTGACGATCCCCGCCTGGTGCTCGCCGTGGAAGTCGACGGTGTTCACCGACGCCTCGGCGTTGCCGCTCGTCGCCTTGTCGATCCCGATGCCGGCGGCGGCCCCCGCCCCGGCGAGCGCGACGCCCGCGCCCGCCAGGCCGAAGAGCTTCCGCCGCGAGACCCGCGTGCCCTCTGCCGACGTCACTTCGAGACGACCTCCGCAACCTTGCTCAGCGGCTCGCTCAGCGCGTCGACCGCCGAGGCGAACTCCTTCACCTGGTCCTGGGACAGGTCGGTGTAGAGCTTGAAGCCGTCGCCGGCGCGCTGCTTGTCCAGCAGCCCCTGGACGTTCGCGAACTCCTTGTCCAAAGTGGACACGAGCGCGGGGTCCTTCGCCTGCAGGATGGGCCGCAGGGACGTGATCGCGCCCTTCGAACCGTCCAGGTTGGCCTGGAAGTCCCAGAGGTCGGTGTGCGAGAAGGTCTCCTCCTCGCCGGTGATCTTGCCGGTCGCGACCTCGTCGAGCAGGCCCTTGGCGCCGTTGGCGAGGTCCAAAGCGGACAGCTCCAGCGTCTTGGACTTGGCGACCAGGTCCTTGACGTCGGTCACCAGCTTGTCGGCGATCTGCGCGCTGTCGGCCTGCAGGCCGGTCTTGAAGAGGTCCTTCTCCAGCCGGTGGAACCCGGTGAACTGCTGGCCCGGCTCCAGGTCGGCCTCGCGGACGTCGATGGCCGGGTCGAGGTCGCCGAACTTCTCGGCCACCGGCTCGATCCGCTCGTAGTAGACGCGGGTGCGCGCGTACGCGGCCTTCGCCTCGTCGACCTTGCCCGCCTTGACGAGGTCGGCGAACTTCGCCGTCTCGTCCTGCAGGGCCGCGGTGTTGTTGGCGATGTAGCTCGCGTAGCTCTTGGTCGCCTCGCCCTTCTGCGCGTTGGCGTCGTTCTGCTTCGCGACGCCGCCGGTGACGGTGAAGTCGCCGCGGATGCCGGCGCCCGCCATGCCCGGCTTGCACGCCGTCTGGTACTTGCCCGCGTTCGCGACCTCGACGATCAGCCTGCGGTTCAGCCCGGGCGCGATGTTCTCGACCTCGCCCATGATCCGGTCGCCCTCGGCGTAGAGGTAGAACTCGGTGACCTTGGTGCCCTTGTTGGTGATCTCGAAGGTCACGTTGCCGGCGCCCGCGGTGGTCGCCGAGACCTCGCACGCGGTGTCGCTCGCGGACACCTTGATCGGGCCGCCGTCCGCCGCGGCACCGGTGGTGTCGCTCTTGCTGTCGCAGGCCGACAGCGCCACCAGGGCGGCGGCGCCGGCCACGACGGCCAACGGGGTGGTCTTGCGCACGGTCACTCCTTCGGGGCGGCCGCGACGGCGGGCGCCGGCGCGGTCTTCTTGCTGGGCTTGAGGAACAGGGGCAGCACGATGGCGACGTAGGCGACCCAGGCGACGGCCTGCAGCACGGTCGTCTGCTGCGAGTAGTTGAAGATGCCCTTGAGCAGGGCGCCGTACCAGGACGTCTCGGGCAGCGTGCCCGACGCGTCGAACGCGAGCGTGTCGATGCCGGGGAGGAACGCGGCTTCCTGCAGGTCGTGCAGGCCGTAGCCGAGCACGCCGGCGGCGACGAACACGAGCAGGACGCCGGTGATCGTGAAGAACTTGCCCAGGTTGAACCGGACGGCGCCCTTGTAGAGCAGCCAGGCGAGCACGACGGCGGCCGCGATGCCGATGGCGAAGCCGATCAGCGGCTGCACGGTGTCGGACTGCGCGGTCTGGACGGCGGAGTAGAAGAACACCGCGGTCTCGAGCCCTTCGCGCCCGACCGCGAGGAACGACAGCAGCAGCACGGCCGCCGGGCCGACGTCGAGCGCGTCGTCCATCTTCCCGCGCAGCTCGGCGGCGATGCTCTTCGACGCCTTGCGCATCCAGAAGATCATCGCGGTGACGAACACGACGGCGACGATCGACAGGCTCCCGCCGAGCAGCTCCTGGTGCTCGAACGACAGCTGCGCGGTCGTGTACGTGAGGACCGCGCCGACGGCGACCGACAGCAGCACCGCGGCGCCGACGCCGGGCCACACCCAGCGCAGCGCGTGGCGCCGCTCGGTCTTCACGAGGAAGGCCACCAGGATGCTGACGACCAGCGCGGCTTCCAGGCCTTCGCGCAGCCCGATCAGCGCGCTCGAGAACAACACCGGTCCGCCTCCCTGAGTTTCTGCTACGGAGATGTTTTTAGGTAAGGCTCACCTGTAAGTCCAGTGGGCGGCCGCCGGCTCGAAACGATGCAACCGGACAAACAGGGCATCGAATCGAAGTTAGGTTAGGGTAACCGCAGGTCAGGGGCCTGCGCGTCGACTCGATAACGAAATCTGTGATGTCGCTGGCAGTGGCGTTGTTTTAACCATCCGCTTGCCTGATCAGGCTCTCGGGTGACCCCCTTGAGTGGCTCCGTAACCTGATCGGGTGGCCGAAACCGCTCAGCCGACCGTCACGCCTCCGTCGTCGCCCCCGGGCGGCCCGCCCAGGCGGTACGTCGGGCGGATCGCGCTCTCACTGGGCCTGGTGGTCACCGGCGTGGTCCTGGTCGTCACGATCGGTGTCCAGAACCCGGACGCGCCCGACGCGCCGCCGGCCGTCCAGCCGGCGCTGGCCATCCCGGAGCAGCGCC
>NZ_JAAGNB010000452.1:0-3240 GCF_010550475.1 Amycolatopsis sp. SID8362 | reverse complement strand
GACGTGACGCCGGAGCGCGTCGCGATCAACCTCGTCGACGCCCGCATCCCGGACAACGCGGGCGCGCGGCCGGTCGACGTCCCCGTGGTCGCGGACGGCCCTGCGGCCTACTTCACGACGCTGCCGGTGAAGGCCTGCGTGGCGGCGATCCGCGCGGCGGGCGTGCCGGCGTCGGTGTCCCACACCGCCGGGACCTACGTGTGCAACCAGGTCTTCTACGGCCTGATGCACTTGCTGGCCACGGAGTTCCCCGGCGTGCGCGGCGGGTTCGTGCACGTCCCGTTCAGCCCGGAACAGGTCGCGGCCTCGGGCAAGCAGGCGCCGTCGCTCGGCGTGGACCGGATCGCCGACGCGCTGGAAGTCCTGGCGGACACGGCGTCGAAGACGACCGCCGACCTGGTGATCAGCGCGGGCGCGGAACACTAGCCGCCGCGGCCGGTCAGCTCCACGAACGCGGCCGGGCCCGGGACGTTGTGGTGCACCGTCAGGTCGGCGACCCGGTCGCCGCTCCACCCCGGCGTGAAGCTGACCACCAGCGTGCACCGGCGGCCCGGCGCGATGTCCTGGTTCACGCAGCCGCGCGCGTCCACCGCGAAGTCCGTGCTGTCCAGCTCGATCCCGCTCACGCGCAGCGCGCTCGCCCCGACGCTGCGGACCGCCACCGTGCAGGTCGTCGTCGTGTGCACCGGCGTCGTCCCGCAGGCGACCGACTCCGGGACGGCGACCTTGGCTTCCGCGGCCGTCTCCGGCACCACCGGGAACGTCGCCGGCTTGCCGCGCACGAGGTCCAGCACGGTCACCCCGGTCACCGTCAGCACCAGCGCGCCGGCGGCCAGCAGCACGATCGCGATCGCCTTGATGCCGCGGGCCGCGCCGTCCTTGGCGGTGAACCCGCCCGCCGCCAGCACGGTGACCACGAGCGTCGAAATCAGCGTCGCGTTCGGGCCGGCGCCGATCGCGGCCGGGACGAGCGTGCCGAGCAGCGACGCCGCGACCGTGACGGCGAACCCGGTCCAGGAAAAGCGTTTCGCCTCGCGCAGCTGCCTCCGCACGGTCGGCGGCCGGGGCTTCGTCGCGGTACTCATGCAGGTAAGAGCGCCGAGCACCCCGCGCACGGACGAGGTTCCCCCGTTCGGCGGTACGGGACCCCGTTCGTGATCTGGGGCACACCACCGGGGAATCCCCCTGTCGGGCGATCGAACGGTGTTTACATGTCACGATGATCGGATTCGAGACCGACCTGCAGGACCTGCGGGATTCGGCCGGCGCGCTGCAGGGCGCGGCCGACGCCGCGGAAGCCGCGTCGAACGGCCTGCGTGGCACCGACGTCCCCGTTTCCTCCGGCGGTGACGGGCTCTTCGGCGGCATCGCCGGGATGATCCCCGTGGACAACGCCTTCGGCCGCACCCTGGGCATGCCGGCCGTCGCGAAGGCCTACAACGACCACCTGGCGAAGATCCAGAAGCTGGTCGCGCAGCTGCACCAGACGACCGCCAACACCAGCCACGCGCTGATGCGGGTCGCGGAGCTGTACGAGAAGGCCGACGAGGACTCGAAGCAGCGCGTCAACCGCGCGGCCGCCGGCCTGGAGGGGAACTGACGTGGACGGCTACTTCGACTCCGGGCTCGACGCCCAGCCGATGTCGAGCGGCGACGACCGCCGCGCCGAACTGCTCGAAGGCATCTCCGAGGACCTCAAGGAGGGCGCGAACGACGCCCTCGACGCGCTGGAGATCCTCAAGTACACCGACTGGGCCTTCGGCATCGGCACCGACGAAGGCGGCTTCCGGAAGATGCAGGACGACACCGCCGGTGTCTACCGCGAGTTCTCCGACG
Organism: Amycolatopsis sp. SID8362; assembly: GCF_010550475.1. Taxonomy (NCBI): domain Bacteria; kingdom Bacillati; phylum Actinomycetota; class Actinomycetes; order Pseudonocardiales; family Pseudonocardiaceae; genus Amycolatopsis; species Amycolatopsis sp. SID8362. The sequence continues at coordinate 1,404 of NZ_JAAGNB010000452.1, read as the reverse complement.
CCGACATCGACCACGAGTCGGCAGGCGGCCTGCAGAACCTGATCATGAAGCACGACGCCGTCTGGAAGGCGCTGCAGCGCGACTCGAAGCCGAAGCTCGACGACGCCCGGCAGTTCCTCGACGTCTGGCGCGGCTCCGCGGCCAACGCCGTCAAGGCCTACCTGAACGAGCTCGCCGACGCCTTCACCGAGGTCGAAACCAAGATCACGGTGCTGGAGAGCGACATCGTCGCGGCGCGTGAGGCGATCGCGTCCGCCCGGCAGGACCTGAACAACCTCGGCTCGACGTTCAAGCAGACGGCCGAGGACTACCAGAAGTCGCAGGAGCGCAAGCGCGAAGCGGCGATGTCGAAGGTGCTGGCGGCGACGTTCGCGGGCGCGGTCACCGGGCTGCTCACGGTGGCGACCGCCGGCGCGGGTGCCGTCGCGGGCGCGTCGGTGTTCACCGCGGCCAACGGCGCGCTGATCGCCGGGAACGCCGCCGGTGGCGCGATCACCGCCGTCGTGGCCAACCAGGCGGAGATCACCGGCGACAACGGGTTCGACCTGTACTACAGCTTCGCCGAGAGCGCGGGAAAGATCCGCAGTGGCGCCGAAGACGCGGCGCAGACGCTGGCCGACCGCATCGGCGACGAGGCCGTCGACCTGCCGAAGATCCCGGACGCGCCGGACGTCAGCCCCGGGTCGAGCTTCGACCCGTCGAACTTCGAGACCGACCACACTTCGCGGCAGACCGAGAAGAACGTCCGCGACGCGAACGTCGACATCGCGCCCGACGGCCAGGTGTCCAGCGGCGCGACGCACGCCGGGAGGCTGGATGGCTGACGGCCCGGACCGCGAAGCCCTGCTGGCCGAGCTTTCCGCGCTGTCGGCGACGGCGACGTCCGACGACGGCGCGGTTTCGCTGTCGGTCAACACCGACGGCGTGCTGACCCGGCTGCGGCTCACCGACGCCGTCTCGGGCATGTCGCCCGCCGAGATCGCGGACGCCGTGCTGCGGACGTACGTTTCCGCGCAACGGGAGTCGGCGAAGCGGACGGGGCAGCTGCTGGCGCCGTTGGGCAGCGGCGGTTACCTGATGGACCGGCTGCGCTGGCGGGTCCAGTTCGAACCCGAGCCGGCACCGGTCGCCGCTCCTCCTCGTGCGGAAGACAGCACGGTGCTCAAGGACCGGTCTTCGGACGCGCCGCCCGTGGCACCACCGCCGTCCGGGCCCGTGCCGGACGACGACTACTACGGCAAGGGCATGCGGTTCGAGCAGGCCTGGTGAGCTGTGGTCACCGCCACCACCTCCGGCGCGGCGGCGCGTACCTCGGCGGCTGGACGGCTTGCCACGGCTGCGGCCGCGGCGGCGCCACCGGCGGCCGGACCGGCGCGAACGCGGGCACGGTGAGGTCCGAGGTGC
>NZ_JAAGNB010000403.1:0-3730 GCF_010550475.1 Amycolatopsis sp. SID8362 | reverse complement strand
TCAGGACCTGCGCGACCTCGGCGACGCCCAGGCCGTCACCGTCGAGGTCCGCGGGCAGCGCGAGCGCCAGCAGGCCCGCGCCGGCGAGCGCGCGCCACGGATCGTCTTCCGCGCCGAGCACCTTCGCGGCGAGAGCGGCGATCTCGCTCTGCGTATCGTCAAGGGTGAAGTCCACGCCCGACCTCCGACTCGGCGCAATACTGAAACATGTTCTAGTCTTAACCGGAAAGGACCGGCACGGCAACCCCGCGGGAGGACTCGGATCACGACTGGCCACCCGTGCCGAGTCAGAACGTGTTCCCCCGAGGAAGGACCCACGATGGGACGCTTCAGCCTGCCGGAGCAGAAACCCGGCGGCCTGGACTCGCCGGTGACCGCGAAGGTCATGAAGTACGGCGCGAAGGCACAGGTCGCGGTCTTCCGGCTGACCGGCGGCCGGATCGGCGGCACCTGGCGGGTCGGGGCCGGGTTCCGCAAGCCGGTGCCGACGCTGCTGCTGGAGCACCGGGGCCGCAAGTCCGGCCGCCGGTTCACCACGCCGCTGCTGTACCTGCGCTCCGGCGACGACTTCGTCATCGTCGCGTCGCAGGGCGGGCTGCCGCGGCACCCGCAGTGGTACTTCAACCTGCGGGCGGACCCCGAAACGCGCATCCACCTGAAGGGCCGCCGCGACGTCGCGGTCACGGCTCGTGTGGCGGGGCCCGACGAGCGCGCCGAACTCTGGCCGCGGCTGGTCGAGCTGTACGCCGACTTCGCGAAATACCAGGCGTGGACCGAGCGGGAGATCCCGGTCGTGGTGCTCAGCCCGCGGCTTTGAGCAGCTGGTCGAGGGCGTCCGGCAGCGCGTCGGCCAGCGGCCACAGGTCCTGGGTCAGCTCCCGCGCGCCCAGCAGGCCGACGTGCACCTTGCCCGCGTTGGACAGCACGGTGACGTTCAGGCCGGCGCCGTGGAAGACCGGCCCGAGCGGGTAGAAGCCGGTGATCCGCGCGCCGAGGAAGTACAGCGGCATCGGCGGGCCGGGCACGTTGGAGACGACCAGGTTGTGCACCACCGGGTGCTTCTCGGCCAGGCGCAGCGCCGAATACGCGCGGACGGCGAGGCCGAACGCCGTCGCGGCCGAGAACTGCGCCCAGTCCTGCAGCATGTCGGCGTCGATGTCGTAGTGGTGGTCCTTCGAGAGCCGGTTGGCCTCGGCGAGGAAGAACACGCGCGCGGCCGGGTCGGGCAGGTGCGTCGGGAGCGAGGCGAAGAACGCCGACACCTTGTTGCTGCCGTGCTCGCGCTCGGTCCGGTCGTGGATCGAGACGGGCACGGTCGCGACCAGCGGGTCGTCCGGCAGTTCGCCGCGCGCTTCGAGGAACTCGCGCAGCGCCCCGGCGACGAGCGCGAGGACGACGTCGTTCACCGTGACCCCGAAGGCGTTCTTGACCTCCTTGACCTCGTCGAGGTCGAGCTGGGCGAACGCGACGCTGCGGTGCCCGGTGATCGTGCCGTTCAGCGACGTCCGCGGCGCGGTGAACGGGACCGGCATCCCCTTGCCTCGCAGGGCTTTCCCGAGCCACCGCGGCACCAGGCCCAGCAGGTCGGGCAGCAGCCGGGCGACTTCGGCGGGACGTTTCACGACGGTCCCGGCACCTGAGCGCAGCAGGTCGAGCGCTGAGGGCGCGGCCGGGTTGCCGGGCTGCTCGATGACCGGCGCCGGCGCGTCGGGCTCCAGACCGGCGAGGGCGGTGATCAGGCTGGCCCCGCTCACCCCGTCGACGCTGGCGTGGTGCATCTTCAGCAGCACGGCGATCCGGCCGTCGGCCAGGCCTTCGATGACGTAGAGCTGCCACAGCGGCCGCGCGCGGTCGAGCTGCTGGCCGGCGATGTGCGCGCACAGCTCGGCCAGCTCGGCGCGGTCGCCGGGGGCGGGCACGCCGATGCGGTGCACGTGGTGGTCGAGGTCGAAGTCCTCGTCCTCGATCCACACGGGATGGCCGAGGTTCCAGAGCGGATTGTGCAGTTTGCGGCGGAACGCCGGGATCAGCCGGACCCGTTCGTCGAGCTTCTCCATGAGCTTCGCGAAGGTGTAGCCGCCGGGGACGGTCGAGCCGTCGAGGGTGAGCAGGCCGCAGACGTGCAGGACCTGGGACGGCGTCTCGAGGTACAGGAAGCTCGCGTCGAGGCCGCTCAGTCGCTGCATACCGCCAGGGTAAGCCCGTTCCGGTGCGCGGCGCGTCACCCTACTCACCGGTATCATCGCGCTGGTGCAGCCGAACTTCCTGATCCGCCGCGCGGTCCAGCTCGGTCTCACGGCGAACGCGCTCCGCCCGCTGCGGGCCCGCTCGACGACGATCCCGGTGTTCTTCGCCGGGTGGCTGACCGGCGAGCTGGCGCCCCAGCTGCTGGCCCTGACCGCGGCCGACACCGCGGTCCACCTGGCCCGTCACGGCGTCCGCGACCGCTCGACGCAAGCCGGCCTGGCCATGGCCGCGGCGTCGGCCGCCGGCCTGGGCGCGCTGATCCGCACCGGCCACGGCGCCCGCGAGGAGATCGAGAAGGCGCTGACGGAGGCGCTGGGCGAGGACTACGCGGCCGAGCTGGGCCGGTCCGACCTCGGGCTGCCGTGGAGCGAGCTGGCACTACCGTTCCGGATGGGCGCCCCGGACGTGCGGGTGGATCGCAACATCGCCTACGCCCCGGGCGGCAAGCGCTTCTTGCTGGACGTCTACCGGCCCGCGGCGCCGGTGTCCGGCGCGCCCGTGCTGCTGCAGGTCCACGGTGGCGCGTGGGTGATCGGCAACAAGGAGGAGCAGGGCCGCCCCCTGATGCGTTACCTCGCCCGCCGCGGCTGGGTGTGCGTGGCGATCAACTACCCGCTGTCGCCCGCGCATCGCTGGCCGGCCCACATCGTGGCGGCGAAGCGAGCGCTGGCGTGGATCCGTTCTTCGATCTCGGAGTACGGTGGCGACCCGGACTTCGTCGCCGTGACCGGCGGTTCGGCGGGCGGCCACCTGTCGGCGCTGCTGGCGCTGTCGCAGAACGACCCGGCGCTGCAGCCGGAGTTCGAGGACGCGGACACGAGCGTCCAGGCCTGCGTCCCGCACTACGGCGTGTACGACTTCGCGGCCACGTCGGGTTCCCGGGCCAGCAAGTACCGGCTGGAGGGCCTGATCGCGCGCCGGGTGTTCGCCGCCGACCGCGACCCGGTCAACCACCTGGACGACTACATCGCGGCCTCGCCGCTGGACCGGATCAGTTCGGACGCGCCGCCGTTCTTCGTCATCCACGGCCGCGACGATTCCCTGGTCCCGGTCCGCGAGGCCCGCGAGTTCGTGCGGCGGCTGCGGGAGAAGTCCCGCCGGCCGGTGGCGTACGCGGAACTGGCGGGGGCGCAGCACGCGTTCGACGTGTTCACGTCGGTGCGGAGCGCGCACGTGGTCCGCGGCGTCGGGCGGTTCCTGGACCACACGTACAACGCGTGGAAAGCCGGTCAGTAGGCCAGGTCCACCGGGCTCGCCGAGGGCGGGCCGTCCATCCGCCATTCCGTGCCGGAGCGGGTGAAGCGGTACCACCGGGCGTCGCGGCCGTAGCGCAGCTGCAGGTTCCCCTGGGTGAGGCGGTTGCGCCAGACCTTCGGCCGGCCCGGGAGGCCCGCGTCGGCCAGGATCGCCTGCGCCTCGGCCAGCGGGCCGGGGCCGGGTTGCCAGGTGTCGCGCAGGGCCGCCAGGCCGCCGCGGCCGCCTT
>NZ_JAAGNB010000349.1:0-2677 GCF_010550475.1 Amycolatopsis sp. SID8362 | reverse complement strand
CCAGCGCGACCCCGAGCACGCCGGCCGCGGGCGGCAGCGCGAGCCGTCGGCCGAGCCGCTGCCACGCCCACCCGAGCGCGGCACCGCACCCGACGGTCAGCACGCCGAGCGCGACGACCGGGTGCGGCCCGCCCGCCACGCGCGTCACGAGGGTCAGCGCGCCGAGGAGCAGGACGTTCAGCGGCGACGTCGCGGAGTTCGCCGGCGAACCGGGGATGATGCCCCATTCGCCGTGCACGGCGAGGTTCTTGGCGTAGGCGAGCGTGATGTAGGCGTCGTCGGTGAGGCTGCCTTTGGTCACCAGGAAGACCGCGGCACCGAGGAGGGCGCCGTAGACGGGCAGCCAGCGGCCGCGCGTGCTCGTCCGGTCTTCGGTCGTTCTGTCCGCGTCAGTCTCCGCCAGCACCTGTCCACCTCGCGGGCGCGCCATCGCCCTCAGCACGATCGAATGCCCCCGGGTGGCCGGTCCGGGGGTCGCCCGATCGTGGCACGGTTCGCGTGGGACCGCAGTGTGACCGCGTTCCATTGTGGAGCGTCAGCGCGTCCGGCGCCGGGTCGTGCCGAGGACGAGCGCGATCCCGGTGGTGAGCAGCAGGGCACCGAGACCGAGCACCGGGCCCAGGTCGGTGCCGGTGCGGGGGAGGTGCCCGCGGCCGCCAGGGGTCGTCGGGACGGCCGGGTTCGGGCCCGGTGGGGTGGTGCTCGTCTCGGGCGAGGTGGCGGTCGGGGTGGTGGCCGTGGTCGAGGTGACCGTCGTGGTGGTGGGGCTGGTGGGGCTCATCGGGCTGGTGAGGTTTGTGGTGCTGGTGGGGTTAGTGGTGTGCGGGCCCGTGGTCGAGGTGGGGGCAGTGCCCGTGGTGCTGGTCGACGTGGGGGTCGTGCTTGTGCCGGTCGGTGTGGCGCTCGGCGAGGTGGGGGCCGTGCTCGTGCCGGTCGGGCTGGTGCTCGTCGACGTGGGGGCCGTGGTCGTGCCGGTCGGTGTGGTGCTCGTGGTCGGGGTGGGTGCCGTGGTGCTCGTCGTCCCGGTGGTCGGCGTGGTGCTCGTCGAGGTGGGCTCGGTCGGCGCCGTGGTGGTGGGAGCGGTGGTGGTGCCCGTCGCGGTGGTCGTGGTAGGCGTGGTGGTGGGGGCCGTCGAGGTCGTCGTGACCGTGGTCGTCGTGGTCGGCTCGGGCGTGGTGCCGCACGAAGGCAGGTCGCCGGTGAACGGGTACGCGTGGAACTCCTGCCCGCTGCCCTGGCCCGTCCCGGAGCCGTGGACCAGGCTGCCCGCCGTGAAGAACCGGCCGTTCGTGCCGGGGAGGGTCACCGTCGTGGTGCCGTCCGGGCGGCCCGCCAGCACGCTGCCCTGGAACATGCCGCTGCCGGTGAGGCGGACCACCCGGGCGTCGGGGAAGTTCCACAGCAGGCGGGGCCGCAGCCGGTTGAGGGGGTCGGTGTCGTCGAGGCTGCCGCTGTAGGTGTTGATCACCCGGGCCGAGCCGGTGAGGTTGACCAGCACCGTGGCCCCGTCCGGGATGCCGGCGAACGCGATGCCCTGGGTGGCCCCGCCGGGGCCGGCGACGTCCTGGGTGACGGTGAAGACCTGCAGCGCCGACTTCCCGTCGCCGGTGAAAAGCGTCTGGTGGTTCTGGTTCACGACGGTCCCGGTGGCCGCGGCCCGCGCGTAGCACTCGCTGGCGGCGGTCAGCTCGGCCCGCAGGCCCGCGTACGGCTTCATCGCCGCGGTGTCGTGGACGACGGTGCCGAGCACGGTGCCGCTGATGCTCCCGGCGTGCCGCACGACGCCGCCACCCGAGTCGCCCACGGCGTCGAGCCGCTGGCCGTCGGCGACCGAAAGGTCACCGCCGACGGTCAGGTAGTCGGCCCCGTCCGGCGGCGGGACGCGCGAGCCGACGCCGGCGACGCCGACGTTGTAGATCGACGAGCCCGCGGTCTTGCGCAGCGAGAAGTCCCCGCCGACAACCACCCGCCCCTCTGCTTCGGCGGCGCTGCCGGTGACGTGCATGTCGCCGCCCGCGAAGACGTTGATGGCGTTGTCGCGGCCGGCGAACGCCCCGTTGCCGACCGGCGGGAAGGTGCCGGGACACGTCCCGGGCACGCACGGCCCGAGCCCACCGGGCAGCGGATCGGCGGCGGCGGGACGTACGGCGGGGATCGAGAGGACCACGAGCCCGCAGGCCGCCAGCGCCGCGAGCGCGGCATGGGTCACGCGCACGGGACCTCCCCTGTCCACTGTGGACTTACCGTGCCGGACGATAGCGGCGGCTCGGGTGGAGTGCCCGTGGATGCACCCGATCGGGGAGCGTCGCGGGACGACGCGTCAAGCGGTGCGACGCCTCGCGCCCCCGCGTGGATCGGGGCCGGCAAGAGGTCGCGGAGCCGGCGTGCCGAGTCCAGGTCGAGATCACCGGTGCAGCGGACCGTGACGATTCCGGCGTCCATGCTGAGGGAAAGCTCGGGCGGCGCGAGTTCACTCGTCGGCGGACGTCGCTAAGATTCGGCGGTTCGCCGTCCGTGAGGCGAAGGGAAGCGGTGGAAGCCAAGAACGTCGACGCGGGAGCCTGGGCGCCCGGCAAAGTCGCCGAGCTGCTCGGCGTCTCACCCGTGACACTGCGCAGCTGGAGCGCGCGCTACGGGATCGGCCCGCCGGCCGGCGCCGGACGCCACCGCCGCTACT
>NZ_JAAGNB010000309.1:0-3616 GCF_010550475.1 Amycolatopsis sp. SID8362 | reverse complement strand
TCCGGTCCGCGGGCCGGGCGGCTCGGCCCGCTCGCGCAGCCGCCGGACCGCGGCGCCCAGTTCGGACAGCGACATGGCACCAGTGTGCCCTACTCCTTCGAATTCGAAGCAGTAAACTCCGGTCATGCCGCAACCGTCGCTCGACCCCGTGCAGCTCGGCGCCTACTTCGACCTCATCGAGGTGACCAGCCTGCTGCGGCACGCGGTCGAGCAGCAGCTGCGCGAGGCGGGCGAGCTCAGCTACGTGCAGTTCCAGCTGCTGGCCCGGCTCGGGGACTCGCCGTCGGGCAGCTACCGCATGACCGACCTCGCCGACGGCGTCGTCTACAGCCGCAGCGGCCTGACCTACCAGGCAAGCCTGCTCGAAAAAGCGGGCCTGGTCACCCGCGCCCCGTCGCCGGACGACGAGCGGAGCACCACGGTCACCATCACCGACGCCGGGCGCGAGCGGCTCGCCCGGGTGCTGCCCGGGCACGTCGAGGTGGTCGCGGGCCTGCTCTTCGAGCCGTTGTCCCCGGCCGACGTCGAGACCCTCGCCGGCCTGCTGGCGCCGGTGCGCGACCACATGCGCTCGACGCCGCCCCGCTCGGCGGCTCCCCGCCGGGCCAAGGGCTGAGGGATCTTGACAGGATTCGAACAACCCCCGCCGGTTCTCCACAGAACCTTTTCACCCGTCCGGCCGTCATCCATTCGTGACCTTGGCGACCGAGGAACCGACTGAGGAACCGAGCGCGGCAACCCGGCGACGGCGGCGGTGGCGGCGCGTCCGGCGGATCGCGTACTGGGCGGCCGGCGTGTTCGTCGGCGTCCCGCTGATCGCGTTCTGGGTCGCCTACCTCGTGCTCGACGTCCGCAGCCCGCAGGAGGTCCTGGCCGAGCTGGACAAGACCGTCGTGCTCCAGTACGCCGACGGATCCGAGCTGCTGAAGGTGATCCCGGCCGACGGCGACCGGATGTTCGTGCCCTACGCGCAGGTGCCCGCGAAGCTGCGGGACGCCATCATCGCCACCGAGGACCCGACGTTCTGGGACAACCAGGGTTTCGACCCGACCGGCATCGGCCGCGCGTTCCTCACCGGCGTCGGCGGCGGCTCCGGGATCACCCAGCAGTACATCAAGAAGTCCACCGGCGACGACGACGCCACGCTCGGCCGCAAGTTCGCCGAGCTGGTGCTGGCCACGAAGATCACCCAGGAGCAGAGCAAGGAACAGATCTTCGAGAGCTACGTCAACATCATCTCCTTCGGCCGCGGCACGTTCGGGCCCGCGGCGGCGATGAACGCCTACTTCGGCAAGAAGCTCGACGACTCGATCACCTGGAGCGAAGCGGCTTTCCTTGCCGGGATGATCCAGTCGCCGTCGGTGCACGACCCGGCCGCCTCCGGCGACGCCCACGCCACGCGGCGCTGGGAGTACGTGCGCGACAAGCTCCGCGGCCGCGGCTACGTCAAGAACAGTGAGCCGATGGCGTACCCGGGCGCGGAAATCCAGCCGCCGTCGGAAACCCGCGCGGGCCGCGTGACCTACGACGAATTCCACATCAAGCAGCAGGTGCTCGCCGAGCTCGACCGCGACGGCTTCCCCCTGAACCGGCTCCAGCAGGGGAACATGACGGTGGAGACGACGCTGGACCGCGGGATGCAGGGCGCGGCCAAGAAAGCGTTGCAGGACAGGCTGAAGAGCGAACCGAAGGAGTTCCGCGGCGCCGTCGTCGCGATCGACCCGCGGACCGGGGCCGTCCGCGCCTACAATGGTGGCGACCAGGGCGTCCGAGACTACGCCGGCACGTCGCACGCGCCGGGCTCGGCGTTCTACCCGTTCACGCTCGCCGCGTTGCTGCGCCACGGCTACGGCACCGACCAGCCGATCCCGTCGCCGTCGAAGCTCGAATTCCTCGGCGAGAACTTCCAGTACCCGGACGTCTGCGGCCCGAAGTGCACGCCGCGCACGGCGATGGCGAGCCACGCCGACGGCCCGTTCGTCGCGCTGGCGAAGCAGCTCGGCCCGGACGCGCTGAGCGAGACCGCGCGCCAGGCCGGCATCCCGGAGACCGTCGACGGCGCCCCGACGATGCGCGAGAAGGACGGCTTCCTCATCGGGGCGGGCATCGCGATCGGCCGCTACCCGCTGCGGCCGCTCGACCTGGCCGGCGCGTACGCGACCTTCGCCGCCGACGGCCGGCGCGCCACCCCGCACCTGGTCGCGAAGGTCCGGGACGAGAGCGGCGCGGTGATCTGGGAGCAGCCGGACACGGCGGGCCCGGCGTTCGGCGACGACGACACCAGTCACCGCGTCGCCCGGGACGTCACGAGCACCCTGACCGACGGCGGCGGCCCCGCGCTGCGCACCGGCGAGGCCGAGCACGGCAACAGCCCGGACAACCAGGACGCCTGGGCCGTCGGCTACACCCCGCAGCTCGCGACCGCGGTCTGGATCGGCTCCGACGACGACCGGCGGCTCAAGGACGCGAACGGCGCGAAGCTGACTGGAGACGTCGTCCCGGCCGACGTCTGGCGTGCCTTCATGACGGCGGCGCACCAGGTGGTGCCGCCGCCGTCCCCGGTGGCGCGGCCACCGCGCTGAGTCAGCGCACGATCGCCAGCACGAACCCGTCGTGCCCCTTGGTCCCGACGGTCTGGACGGCGGTCGCGTCCAGCCGCGGCTCGGCGGCCAGCACGTCGAACATCGCCCTCGCGCCGCGCACGTTCGGGTCGTCGCTGCCCGCGTCGGCGACCCGGCCCTGGCGAACGACGTTGTCGACGACGATCGTCGTGCCCGGCCGGGACAGCTCCAGCGCGGCCCGCACGTAGTTCGCCAGGTTGACCTTGTCGGCGTCGATGAACACGAAGTCGAACGGCCCGGTGAGCGTGGGCAGCGTGTCCAGCGCGGCGCCGACCCGGATCTCGGCGACGTCTTCGCCGAAGCCCGCCCGCGCCAGGTTCGCCTTCGCGACCTCCGCGTGCTTCGGCTCGTATTCGCAGGTCACCAGCTTGCCGCCGGCCGGGAGGGCGCGGGCCAGCCAGATCGTGCTGTACCCGCCGAGCGTGCCGATCTCGAGGATCCGGCGCGCCCCGGACAGCCGCGCGAGCAGGTTCAGCAGCTTGCCCTGGTTGGGCGCGACGGCGATGGACGGCAACCCGGCGGCGGCCGAGTCGGCGAGCGCGTCGTCGAGCACCGGATCGGGGGCGAGCAGCGCGCCGGCGAGGTAGTCGTCGACTTCGGCCCAGGTCTTGTCGGTCATGGCACCTCCACCGCCAATCTAGCGGGCTGGGCCGCCGCACCGGGATAGCGACGGCGGGCCCAAGCGCCCCAAGGTGGCCTTGGTTGCGTCAGACGCACCGAAGGCCGCCTTGGGTGCGTCTGACGCACCGAAGGCCACATTGGGGCGCTCGAGAGGCGGGCTGGGATCATGCTCAGGATCGACCGAAGGCGGGAAGGTGGAGATGGACGACTACCGCGTCGTCGCGGACGCCCTCGCCGCCGACATCGAGGCGGGCCGGCTGCGGCCCGGTGACCGGCTGCCGCCGCAGCGGCGGTTCGCGCGGCAGCGCGGGATCGCGAACTCCACCGCCGCCCGCGTCTACGGCGAACTCGTGCGGCGCGGCCTGGCGGTCGGT
>NZ_JAAGNB010000249.1:0-3429 GCF_010550475.1 Amycolatopsis sp. SID8362 | reverse complement strand
CGATCCTGCTGCGCGCACTCCGGGACGCCGTCAGTTGATCGGCTGCGGTTCCCGCTCCGCCGCCGGGGGAGTCGCGCCCGCCCGGCGCCGGTCCCACCGCGCCTTCACCCGCCGGTAGAGCGGGGGCGCCGCCACCACGCACAGCGCCAGCGCCGCGACGTCGAGCAGGTACGCCGCCAGCCAGACGTGCTTGGCGATCTCGAAGTAGCCGTCGCCGACCACCGACATCGTCACGATGCCGAGCGCGCTCGTCACCGCCACCCCCGCCACGACGCCGTAGCGGGTCGTCGAGCGGTGGCGGCGCAGCAGGGCCAGTACCGTCGCGGCCAGGCCCAGCAGGACGAGGAGCACCGGCCACCACCACAGGCCCATGCTGTCGAGCCAGGCCTGGAACGTCGTCGCATCGCCGCCCATGTCGCCGCTGACCGGGGCCGAGTTGTCCGGCGGACGGGTCTCCGCCGTCCACGGCTCATCCGGCAGGTAGGGGAGGCTGCGCCCGAGGGTGGCCTGCAGGCCGGTGCCGATCGCGGCCACCAGCGCTCCCGGGTTCGCCAGCAGCAGGTCCCAGACCTTGTGCTTGACCGTCGCCGGGGCCTCCAGCAGCACGTCCGCGCCGGTCAGGGCCTCGGGGCCGTCCGGGTAGTACGCGTGGCCCGCGCTCTGCTGCGCCTCCGCCGGCAGGCCGAGCCGCGCCGCCGACCCGGGCAGCTCGACCAGGCCGAGGGTGTAGACCACGTTGACCGCGTTGACGTCGCTGTAGTTGCGGTCCTGCCAGGCCAGGTTCTCGCGGATCGGCGCGATGAGCTCCAGCACGAGCAGCAGGGCGAGCGCCGGCCCGACGATCCGGCCGGACCACCAGCGGCCCCGGCCCGGCTTGGCCGCGGTGACCGCGCACACGAGCACGGCCAGCACGAACAGCGGCAGGAAGCCGATCTTCGCCAGCCCGCCCACGACCCCGCCGACGGCGACCAGGCCGAGCGCCGCCAGCCGCGCGAAGCCGTCCTCGGCCTTCGTCGCGGCGATCACGGCCAGCCCGCACAGCAGCGTGTACGCGCCGAACAGGCCCGCAGGCTCGGCGAACGTCGAGATGAACAGCCGCGCGAAGGACGGCTCGAGCAGGGGGAGCAGCGGTGGCAACAGGAAGAGCAGGCGCCGGGTGCCGCGGGCCTGCACCGCCCACGCGGCCGCCAGCGTGACCAGGAAGACCAGCAGCACGTACAGCCAGCCCAGCTTGACCAGGCTGAAGGAGCCGTCCCCGCCGGCGACGGACTCGAAGAGCACCGCGGCGCTCGACGGCTGCGGGTCCGGGCACGGCGTGCCGCGCCCGAAGTCGAGCACCACGCCGCCCAGCCAGCTCGCCTTGTGATCCGGCGTCGCGGGCGTCAGCCCGGGCCCGCAGAACAGCCGGTAACCGTCCCCGTTGTCCCCGGCGCCGGTCGGTGTGCCGCCCAGCAGGCCGAGGACGAGCGCCAGCACGAGCGCGGCGATCGCCGCGGTCGCCGTGGCGATCCCCACCCTCTTCATGCCGGTCAGCGTAGGTGGTCGGGTCACCCGGCGGTTCCGGAACTCCCGATTTCCCGTTTTGCCGGAGTCGCTCAGGCGCCCGGGTGACCACAGGCGTAGACGTTCGCCGAAGCGAGCGCGACGCACGCAGGGCACGTGTTGACCGGCCGGTCGCGGCGGCCGTAGTACGGGTGGCGGGCGCCGCACAGCGCCGTGATCACGTCTCCGGGCCGCGGCTGAGGGTGGCACCGGGGGCAGTAGGCGTGCGCGGCGCGCTCGACGTCGGCGCTCATGGCACCGGGGTACCCCTGACCGCGGTGCGCCAACCCGGCACCGACCGGCCGCCGGTGAAGCACCAGATCGCGATGACCGGGTCGCAGAGCGCGCAGCCGAACGACGAATCGTGCGCGAACGGCAGGATCGGCTGGCCCTTGAGGTGGTGCACGACGTCCCAGCCGGTGTGCAGCAGCCAGCCGATCCCGATGAACGTCCACGAGTCGAGCCCGCGGAAGGCGACGTAGCTCATGACGGCGCAGAACACGAGCTCCCACGGCCCGAGCGCGCCGCCGGAGAGGTAGGCGGCGCCCGCGCCGCCGACCATGACGGCGTTGAACCGCCGCCGGTGCGGTTCGGGGACGAACGAGTTGAGCCCGGCGTAGAGGAGGCCGATCAGGATCGGCGCGAGGATCTGGATCACGCTGGAAAACGCTAGGAACAGCGCGGCCGCCGGACCAGTGGCTGTCCGGCCACCCTCCGCCGGGTTCTCGCCAGCGGCACCCGCTCCGTAAAGTGTCCACCGGGGAACGATCAGGGTGGACGGGATGAACGTGAAGGCGGACCGCGCGAGTGCGACGCGGGAAAGCATCCTCGCGACGGCGGAGCGGCTCTTCGCCGAGCACGGGGTGCAGGTGGTGTCCAACCGGCACATCAGCGAGGCGGCCGGGCAGGGCAACAACGCGGCGGTGAACTACCACTTCGGCACGAAGGTCGACCTGGTCCGCGCGATCGTCCGCAAGCACGCGGAGCCCATGGAGCGGCTGCGCGCGGAGCTGGTCGAGGCGATCGACGGCGAAGGTGACCTCCGCGACTGGGTGGCCTGCCTGGTCCGCCCGAGCACGAGCCACCTGCGGGAGCTGGGCGCGCCGACGTGGTTCGCGCGGTTCAGCGCCCAGGTGATGACCGACCCGGCGCTGCGGGCGATCATCGCCGAGGAGTCCCTGTCCTCACCGGCGCTCGCGCGGGCGGTCGAGGGCCTGAACCGGTATCTGGACGAGCTGCCCCCGGAGGTGCGCGCCGAGCGCCTCGACATGGCCCGCCAGCTGATGATCCACATGACGGCGGAGCGCGAACGCGCGCTGGCGGAGGCCACGTCGACGCCGCGGGCGAGCTGGGACGACGCGGGGACCGGCCTGATCGACGCCATCAGCGGCCTGCTCCTGGCACCGGTGTCGGGTCAGGACGTCTCGTAGGCCAGCGTCAGCCAGTTCCGGACCTCGTCGTCCACATCGGACACTGCACGCAGCTTGAGCTGGTGCCCCACACGGGGTCCGCTCGCCCAGCGCGCCGGCGCGATCCGCGCGGTCTCCACCGGGTGCGGCAGCCACAGGTACACCAGGACGTCCTTGGACCGCGGCCGCAGCTCGGCGAGCTTGTGGTCGCGCTTGAGGAACACCCCGACCTTGACGGCGTCCTCGTGGACGTCGCCGAGGCCGCGCAGGTGCGCGATGACGGCGTCGTAGACCGCGCGCTGCCACGGTGGCTTCCCGGCGAAGGTCTCCTCGACGGTGCAGCCGGGGACGCAGGTGTGCCCCTGGCGGGCGCGCGCGAACTCGCGGTCGCAGCGCGGGCACGTCCAGCGGGTCGGCATGCCGTCCAGGATGGCACTCACAGCGCGGCGGGGCCGAGCGCCGGGATGGTGGCGGCCGA
>NZ_JAAGNB010000194.1:0-4459 GCF_010550475.1 Amycolatopsis sp. SID8362 | reverse complement strand
CGCCACGGCCAGGTCCAGCCGGCGGAAGCCGCCGAGCAGGGCCGCCGCGGCGGCCGGGACCACCAGCATCGCCAGCGACGTCGGGTCGTTGGACTGCGACGGCGCCACGATCGACACCGCCAGCGTCGCGATCACGCCCGTCGCCGTCCACACCCCGACCGACAGCGGCCGGGCCGGGATGCCCAGCAGTTCCGCCGTCGTCGGGCGCTCCGACAGCGCCCGCAGCCGGACGCCCAGCGCCGTGCGGGCCAGCACCGCGCGGCAGCCCAGCGCCACCAGCACGGCCAGCGCGACCGTCACGACGGTGACCTGGCTGACCACCACCCCGCCCACGGTGAACGCCGGCCCGGCCAGCAGCGGGTGGAACGGCTGCGGCTTGTTCCCGAACAGGATGAACGCCAGCGAGATCAGGAGCAGGAGCACCGCGACCGTCACCGCCGACCGCGTCCCCGTGTCGGCCTCGGCCAGCCACGTCGAGACGATCCAGCCGAGCACCGCGCTCAGCGCGCCGCCGAGCAGGATGCCCGCGAGCGTCGCCAGCCACTCCGGGAAGCCGAGGTGGACGGCGAGGAAGACGGCGACGTAGCAGCCGAACATCCCGGTCGCGGACTGGGCGAAGTTGACCACCCGCACCAGCCGTGACATCAGGGTCAGGCAGACCGCGAGCACCGCGTAGAGGCCGCCGGCGGCGAGGCCGGCCAATGCGCCCTGCAGCATGGACGTCCTCCTAGGACCGCGGGATCCGCAGCCAGTCCCGCGCCGACAGCTCCCACTTGTTCGCGCCGGTGGCCAGCTTGATCGGCCAGCCCGCGGTGTTGTCGTGGTGCGCCTGCGCGGGCCCGAACACGTACGGCGTGCCGACCATCGGGTCGCTGATCGGCTTCATCTCGCGCAGTGCCTTCGTCACGGTCTCGCGCGTGATGTCGCCCTTCATCCCGCGCAGGACCGCGAGGAAGTACTTCGCCGCCAGGTAACCGCCCTGGCTGAACGACGTCAGCGGGATCTTGTTCTTCGTCATCAGGTCCCGCCACTCCTTGTTGGCGGGCGCGGCGGCGTCGGTGAACGGGTAGAACTCGGCCGGCACGTACACCCCGGCACCCGCGTTCGAGATCGCCTTGGCGTAGTTCTCGCTGTAGACGCTGGTCAGCAGCAGCCACGTGACGTCGGTCCAGCCCTGCGCCTGCGCGGCCTTGAGCTGGCCGATCGAATCCGGCTCGACCGGGTTGACCGTGATCGCCTTGCAGCCCGCCGCGCGCGCCTTGACGATGTAGGGCGTGTAGTCCGACCCTCCATAAGGGACGGTCGAGTCGACGTACTTCAGCTTCTTGCCGGTGATCTTCGTCCATTCGCCGATCGCCGCCTGGTACGCCGGGAGCGTGTTGCCGGCGATCTCCAGCAGCGCGCAGACGTCGTCCAGCTTGAGCACTTCCGAGCCGTACAGCAGGGTCAGCGTCATGTCGTGGAACGGCCCGACGTTGACCGGCGCGATGTTGGGGCTGGAGAAGCACGCGGGGTCGACGCCGATGCCCGGCATCGACAGGATCTTCTGTTGCTCGTAGTACTTCTCGTTGATCTCGCACTCGATCAGGCTCGACGACCCGACCAGCGCGACGGCCGAGTCACCGCCGACGACCTCGCGCGCGGCGGCCGCGGCGGCCGACGGGTCGCCCTTGTCGTCGATCGCCTTGTACTCGATCTGGCGGCCGTTGACGCCGCCGGCGGCATTGGCCGCGTCGAACACGGCTTTCGCCGCCTGCGACGACTCCGGGAAGGTGGCCGCGCCGCTGAGCGCGTTCACCGAGCCGACGACGATCGGGCCGCTCGCCCCGGCGTCGGAACCGGCGCAGCCCGCGGCGGCCAGGAGCACGGCGGCCGCGAGGGCGGGAAGGACTTTTCTCATTGCTGCTCCCGGGTTGCGGCCACGACGGGCGCGGAGTCGACGATCTGCTCGAAGGCGGCGACCTCGCCGCCGTCGAAGCGCCACAGGTGCGCGACGCGGGCGGTGAAGGACCGGCCGGTCCGGCGGTGCGTGCCGGTGTAGGTGCCGACGCCGATCACCGTTTCCCCGGCGTCCAGCAGGTCTTCGAGGGTGAAGCGGTAGCCGTCCCAGTCCCGGCCGATCGCCGCGAAGACGTTTTCGGCGACCTCGTCGGGGCCGGTGTACGTTCCGGCGTAAGGAAAACCGGCGGCTTCGGTCCACGTCGTCTTCGGCCCGAGCGGGGCGAGCATGCCGGGCAGGTCGCCCCGGTCGCTGGCGGCGTAGTGCGCGCGGATGACGTCCACATTGGACACGTGAGGCTCTCCTTCAGACGGGCTGGGCGTCGGGGTAGCTGACCGAGCCGAGCGGGTAGACGTGCCCGCCGGCGCGCGAGTGCTCGGAGCGGCCGTCGCCGGTCAGGCCGAGGAACACGCCGGTGGTGCGCAGCGCGTAGCCGAGGTCGTGCAGCCACACGCTGGCCACGGCGATCCGGAACTCGCGGAAGCAGAACAGGTACAGGCCGTCGGCGAACTTCCACACCGTCGACAGGTCCATGTCGCCGTGCCCGCGCTGGACCCCTTCGAGGCACTGCCAGGCGTAGCGCTCGGAGGAGACGTAGACGTGCTCGTAGAGGTGATCGGGGCTGTAGCGGTAGAGGTTCCGCTTGCCGATCAGGTCGCGCGACGGGCCCGGCACGTCGCCGGTGGGCGTGCCGCCGTCGGTGACGCCGCTGCGGAAGTGCTGCGACACCCGGGGAACGACGTCTTCGGCGCCGATCACCGAGCGGACGGCGAGCGCGCGGTGCGACGTCGTGGAGTACACGACGGTGAGCGCTTCGCCGTCGACGCTGGTGAGCGGCAGGTTCACGAAGAAGACGTCGTCGCGCACGGCGACGGCGTCGTACGGGTCCTCGACGCCGTTGCACACGACGTGCTCGGCGTCTTTGAAGCTCAGCGAGAGGACTTCGCCGTCGTCGAGGGTGATCGTGACGTCCCGGCCGGTGAGGTCGGCGTCGGGCAGGCGGTAGGTGGCGATCCCGGCGGCGAACTCGTCGTAGGTGCGCCAGCCGTCGGTGGGGGCTTCGGGCATGGCCTCATCGTCGGGCGGGTGCCCCGTCCGGGCGAGCGGTCACGCGCTGCGGGGCAACTACCGGACGCTGACGGTCAACTCGCGGCGCAATTGGCTCGGCGCCCGGCGGAGCGCCGCCGGTCACTCGGAAGTCGGGCGGGTGGTCACGTGCTGCGGGTGGCGGTCAACTCGCGGCGCAGTTCGCTCGGCGCCCGGCCGAACGCCGTCTTGAACACGCGGCTGAAGTGGGCGGCGTCGACGAAGCCCCAGCGGGCCGCGATCGCCGCGACCGGGCGGGCGGCGTGGACCGGGTCGAGCAGGTCGCGGCGGCAGTGCTCGAGGCGGCGGGCGCGGATCCAGCCGGACACCGTCGTGCCCTGCTCCTGGAACAGCCCGTGCAGGTGGCGCGTCGAGATGAAGTGCTCGGCGGCGATCCGCGCCGGTGTCAGGTCCGGGGCGTGCAGGTTCGCGTCGATGTGCGCGCGGATCCGGCGCATCAGCTCGTGGTGCGGGTCGGCGTTGCCGTGCGCGAGGTCGAGCTCCGTGGCGACGAGCGTCGAGAGCAGGTCGACCGCGCTGTGCGCGAGCCGCGCGCCCGCCGGGCCGGCCAGTTGCTCGAGGTTGCCGCCGAGCTGGGCGAGGAAGGGCACGACAACGTTGCCGACGCCCTCCTTGCCCGACATCCGCACCGCGGTCAGCCGTCCGACGAGCTCGGCGGGCAGGTCGATCAGACGCTGCGGGAACATCACGACCAACGTCCGGAAATCCTCTTCGAACACCAGCGAGTACGGCCGGTGCGTGTCGTAGAGGGCGACGTCGCCGGGGCGCAGCACGGCCTGGCGGTCGTCCTGCACGAGCAGCCCGGTGCCGGCCAGGATCAGGCTCAGCTTGTAGTAGCGCCGCTCGGCCCGTGCGATCAGCTCGGGCGTGCGTTCCACGACGTGGGGCGACGCGGTCACCTCGGAAACCTGCACCTCGTCGGCGGCCGAGGAGCGGATCCGGCCGCGGAAGGCGTCGCCGCCCGCCGTGACGTGCAGCGGGACGAACGACTGCGAGACGGCGGTGCGGAACTCGGTGAAGTCGCGGGCGATGAGGGTCGTGGGGGCGGGCACGGGTCACCTCGCAGCGTCGGGAGGAGGACAGCGTCGTATACGATAAGCGATACGATCTTCCGCGACAATGCTCCGGCTAGGATTTCGCGCCGGGGAGAGGGGCGCGGATGGAGTCGTTCGGGGCACGGCTGCGCCGGTTGCGGCGCGCGGCCGGGCTGACCCAGGAGACGCTCGCCGAGGCGTCCGGGCTCAGCGCGCAGGCCGTCGGCGCGCTCGAACGCGGCGAACGCCGGTTCCCGCACCGCGAAACCCTCGATCGGCTCGCCGACGCCCTCGACCTGGCCGGGGACGCCCGGACGGA
>NZ_JAAGNB010000147.1:0-4238 GCF_010550475.1 Amycolatopsis sp. SID8362 | reverse complement strand
ACCGGGCGGCAGGTCGAGCGGCACCGCGAACCGCCCGCCGCCGGTGGCCGGGTCCGGGGTGAACACCCCGCCCTGTCCCCGGACCGGTGCCGGCCGGGTCGCCTCCCCCGTGCTCGACCGGAGCACAACCATGGTGATCTCCCCGCATGGATCCGTGACTTCCGGAGGGCCAAGTGGGTGAGCCCGGCGCGCCAGATACGTCGTCACCCGTTTGCCACGGTCGTTACCCATTCGAGACGTCCGTGTCGTATTCCAGTGGCGGCCCACGGGTCTTTCCCGGGTGCCATCAGTGATCAATGGCGGAGGGTGGACCCGATGGTCGTCAAGTTCGTCCGGGACGAGGGCGCGGAAGTGGCGGCGGAGGACGCGAGCACGCTGAACGAGCTCCCGACCCCGCCGAGGCAGTTGCTCGACCGGCACGGCGCACGCGTGCTGGACCCGGCGACCGCGGTCGTCGCCGCCGGGCAGCCGGTGCCGCGCACGACGGTGTACCGGCCCGGCACGTTCCTGCTGCCCAACCGGTACCTGCGCGACCCGGAGGCACTGGCCGCGATCAACCGCGTGCTCGCGCGCATCGGCGTCTACGCGACCCCGGCCGACGGCGGCGGCGACGGCCAGGAGTACGCGCGCGTCCGTGAACTCGGCGACGTGCCGGTCCGCGCGCTGCTGCAGGTCCGCGAGGACTCCGACCCGGTCGTCGTCGACTGCTGGAAGGCGCTGCAGCTGCTGCGCGCCGCCGCGTCGGGCGAGAAGCCCGAGATCGACCCCGAGATCGTCAAGGAGATGTCCGTCGAGCACCTGCTCTTCACGTCGCCGGTGTTCGGCGGGGTCCCGTGGGAGACCAGCGGGCTCGGCGGCACGCCGTGGGAGACCAGCGGGTTCGGCGCGGGCAGCTCGTACGGGCGCACCCACGGCGCCAACCGGATCCCGGTGACGCTGGCCGCCGAACCGCCGTACCGCAGCCGCAAGCCCGCGCACCGCCGTCCGGTGATCGCCGTGCTCGACACCGGCATCGGCCCGCACCCGTGGTTCGGGCTGGCCGACCGCTCCGGCCCGCCGGCCCCCGGCTCCGGGCTCGCCGTCGCGCCGGAGATCCAGGCGGCGATCCTGCAGGCCGAGATCGACGCCGGGACCACCGTCCCGACGCAGCTGCTCACCGACTACTGGGACGCGCCGACGACCGGCCAGCCGCTGATCGGCGACATCGACACCGACACCGGGCACGGCCTGTTCATCGCCGGCATCATCCGGCAGGCCTGCCCCGAAGCCGACACGCTCGCGATCCGCGTCGTGCACAGCGACGGCGTCGCGTACGAGGGCGACGTGCTGCTCGCGCTGCACCTGCTCGCCGACCGCGTCCGCAACGCGCAGGCGAACAACCGGCCGCAGGACCTGGTCGACATCGTCTCGATCTCGATGGGCTACTACGTCGAGGACCCGGCGGACGTCGCGTTCACCGGCCAGTTCGGCTCGGTCATCGCCGAGCTGCTCGGCCTCGGCGTGCTGGTCGTCGCGGCCGCGGGCAACGACGCCACGACCCGCCGCTTCTACCCGGCGGCCTTCGCCGACCAGCCGCTCGGCCCGGGCTGCGGCCCGCAGGTGATCAGCGTGGGCGCGCTCAACCCCGACGTCACCACGAGCAAGGCGCTGTTCTCCAACGAGGGCCCGTGGGTGCGCTGCTGGGCGACCGGCGCCGGCGTGGTCAGCACCTACCCGACCGACGTCCGCGGCACCGCCGCCGCCGACCACCAGGTGCCCGACCACGGCCGCAACTCCTTCGACCCCGACGACTACAGCGCCGGCTTCGCGGTCTGGGACGGGACGTCGTTCGCCGCCCCGCTCGCCGCGGCCGAGATCGGCAAGGCGCTGCTGCTGCACTCCGGGGATCTGGCCACGGTCGACCGCGAAACGGTCGTCAAGCGGGCCTGGTCCGCGCTGGGTTCGCTGTGAACGTGGCCAAGACCGACCACAGCCGGGTAGCGGCACTGTTCGACGCCGCGCGGGAAGGCGACCGCGCGGCGCTGGACGAACTGGTTTCCCTGCTCACGCCGCTGCTCTGGCAGGTGGCGCGCGATCAGGGGCTGGACGCCGATCAGGCGGGCGACGTCGTGCAGACGGCGTGGCTGCGCCTGCTCGGTTCGTTCGCGGAGATCCGCTCGCCGGTCGCGCTGACCGGCTGGCTGATCACCGTGACCAAGCGGGAGGCCTGGCGGACTGGGGAAAAACGCCAGGTCGAGCGGCCGCTTCCGGAGCTTCCGGAGCGGCTCGCCGAAGCGTCACCGGCACCCGAGGAGGGGGTGCTGCGCGACGACCAGCGCGTGCGGCTCTGGCGCGCGGTCGACAACCTGCCCGAACGCTGCCGCAGCCTGCTGCGGATCGTGGCGTTCGTGCACCGGCCGGATTACGCCGAAGTGGGCGCCCGGCTGGGAATGCCGAGGGGGAGTATCGGCCCGACCAGGGGACGCTGCCTCGCGCGCCTGCGCGAGCAGCTACTCGCCAACGGCGAAGGAGATTGGCTGTGACCACCGTCGAACCACCAGGCGCGAACGAGCCGCTGGACGAGCTCGACTTCCGGCTCCTCGCCGGCGTGCGCGAGCTGTGGGAAGACGCCGACCCGATGCCCGCCACGCTGGTGGAGCAGATCCGCTTCGCCATCGCGCTGGAGGACGTCGACCTCGAAGTGATGCGCATCCGCGAGCAGGAGGGCCTCGCCGTCACGCGAAGCGCCGCCGAGCAGGGACGGCTCATCACTTTCGACAGCGAAAGCCTGACGATCATGGTGAACGTGAGCCCCGAAGCGACGGGCACGATCCGGCTCGACGGGTGGCTGACCCCGCCCGCCGAGCACCCGATCGAGGTCCGGACGGCGAATGGCCCGTTGACGACCACGTCGGACGCCGAGGGGCGTTTCGCGGTGAGCGGGGTCGCGCACGGGATGGTGCAGGTGCTGGTGCGCACGCTCGGGAGGTCGAGGACGGTGAGCACACCGGCCATCGAGCTTTGAGCGTGGTTGCGGTGTCTTGAATGACTCATTCATGTCGTCTGGTGACATGAATGAGTCATTCACGTCGTTTGGCGGCCCGGGTTCGCCGCGCCGGGCCGCGCTGTCGAGCCCAGCCCGCCCACCCACGTCATGAAAGGGTCGTTCATCGCGTCCGGTGACATGAAAGAGTCGTTCATGGCGGCGGGCAGCACACCGGATATCGCGCTGTCGCGTGAAAAAGTGCCCTCCTGGCAAGAACTCCCGCACCTCCCTGACCCGGAGGTACGATCCGGGTCGTCCTTCTCGGCCGAGGGGGACGGCTCCGGCCGGGAGGGCAGCCTGTGGTCGCGTCGCCGAGGGCGGAAGACCGGGTGCGCGACCTGCATCGGCGTGCGGTCGCGGCGACCAACAACGGCCAGCCCGTGGTCGGTGGGCGCCTGATCCGGTCCGCCGCGCGGCTTCTCGGCCTGCCCGCCACCGCGCCGCCGCCCGGGTGGCCGGCCTGGACCGACCTCGCCACGCGCGTGCTCGGGACGTACGCGGCCGTCGAGACCGCGCTGGGCAACAGCGCGCGCGGGCTCGCCCTGCTCGATGAGGCCGACGTCCTCGTTTCCGAGGCCGGGCGCGGGATCCTGCGGCAGCAGCGCGGTCTCGTGTTCATCCTCATCGGACGGATGGACGAGGCCCTCACCTGCTTCGACGAGGCGATCCCGCTGCTGCGGCAGGCCGGCGAGTTCGTCGTGCTCGCCCGGACGCTGCTCAACCGCGCGATGCTGCACCAGTACGCCGGTCGCGTGCGGCTCGCGCTCGCCGATCTCGACCAGTGCGAGCAGATCGGGGCCGGGCAGCCCGAAGAAGAGGGCCTGGCCCGGATCTTCGCGAAAGCCGCGCACGGGCGCGGGCAGGCGCGAGTGCTGACCGGCGACATCCCCGGTGCGCTGCGCGATTTCGACGCGGCGAGCGGGTTCTACGCCGAGCAGAGCGTCGGGATGCTGCCTGTGCTGGCCGTCGACAAGGCGCGGGCGCTGCTCGCCGCCGGGCTGCCGCAGGAAGCCGCCGCCGAGCTGGATGCCGCGCTGGAGCAGTTCCCGCGGTCGCGGATGAACCAGGAGCACGCCGAGGCCGAACTCACGCGCGCGCTCGCCGCGCTGGCGAGTGGTGACCCCGCGACCGCGCGCAGCTGGGCCGGGCGCGCGGAACGGCGGTTTCGCCGTCGGGGCAACGAAACCTGGGCCGCGGTCGCGCAGCTGACCGC
>NZ_JAAGNB010000109.1:0-5521 GCF_010550475.1 Amycolatopsis sp. SID8362 | reverse complement strand
GGGCTGCTCGCGCTGGCGCTGGCCGGCACCCGCCGCCCCGCCGAGGCGTTCAGCCTCCCGCGACCGACGGGATGATCTGCACCTCGGCGGCGTCGCGGAGCAGGGCGCCGGTGCCGCCGAGGGCGCGGCACTCCTCGCCGTCGACGTAGAAGTTGACGTACCGGCGCAGCCCCGCTTGCTCGTCGCGCAGCCGCCGTTCGAGCGCCGGGTACCGCTGCGCGAGCGCGTCGAGCAGGGCGCCCAGCGTGGCCGGCTCGCCGACTTCCACGGCCAGCTTCGCCTCGCCGCCGGCCTTCTCCCGCAGCGTCCCGGGCAGCAGCACGGTGATCCGCACGGTCACACCGTCGCCGCGCGGACGCTCAGCACGTCGGGCAGGTGCGCCGCGACGAGCTGCCAGCTGTCACCGTCGTCCCGGCTGGCGTAGACGTCGCCGCAGCGCGAACCGAAGTACACCCCGGCCGGGTCGGCGTCGTCGGTGTACATCGCGTCCCGCAGCACGCCCGCCCAGTAGCCGTCCGGCAGGCCGGCGCCCACCGCTTCCCACGACTTCCCGGCGTCCTCGCTGCGGTAGACGCGGCAGCGGCCGTCCGGCGGGAACCGCAGGGCGTCGGCGACCAGCGGGAACGTGTAGATCACCTCGGGCCGGTGGGGGTGGACCACGACGGGGAAGCCGAAGTCGCTGGGCAGCCCGTCGGCGATGGACTGCCAGGTCCCGCCGCCGTCGTCGCTGCGGTAGACGCCGTGGTGCACCTGGGCGTAGAAGCGGTCCGGCTCGGCCGGGTGCGCCGCTACCTTGTGCACGCACTGGCCGTATTCGGGGTACGGGTCGGGCACGTGGACGGCCTTGATGCCGGTGTTGCTCGCCCGCCACGACTCGCCGCCGTCCTCGGTGCGGTAGACGCCGCCGGTGGACATCGCGACGGTGACGCGGCCGGGTTCGGTCGCGTGCGGGAGCACGGTGTGGATGGCCTTGCCGCCGCCCCCGGGCGTCCAGTGCTCGCGGTGCGGGTGCTCCCACAGGCCGCGGACCAGCTCGTACGTGCGGCCGCCGTCGGTGGAGCGGAACAGCGCGGACGGCTCGGTGCCGGCGTAGACGACGTCCGGCTCGCTCGCCGGGCCGGGCACCAGCTGCCACGCCCTGGCCAGGGATTCGCCGGTGTCCGGCGGGAACGCGATCGGCGCGTGGTCCGGCTCGTCCCAGGTCGCGCCGAGGTCGTCGCTGGTGGCCACGCTCGGCCCGAAGTGCTCGCTGGTCACCCCGGCGAGCAGGCGCGGCGTGGCGCGGCGGGTGTCGATGCCCACGGCGTAGACGTCGGTCATCGGGTGGTGCGGGCCGCTCACCTCCCAGGTCTTCCGGTCGTCGTGGCTGGTCGCCAGCCACAGGCCTTTGCGCGTTCCGATCGCGAGCACGACGGGCATCCGGGCACCTCCGGTCGACGGTGACGCAGGTCACAGTACTCTGCCCGGGAAAATGTCCGGGAGAAATGTCGAAGGCCGTGCGCGGCCGATCGACGCGGGGGTGAAGGCCGGTCATCGCGTCCGGAAGGCACCGGACCCCGGCCCAGTACGACCAGGGAGCAAGACCATGCGTTTCCTCATGATGCACCGGATCGACGAGAACGACCCGCAGGCGTGGAACCCGAGCCCGGAGTTCATGGCGAAGATGGGCGCGTTCGTCCAGGAGTCGGCGGAGAAGGGGATCCTGATCACCGCGGAGGGCGTGCACAAGTCGGAGAAGGGCGCGCTCGTCCGCAAGCCGCGCGGCGCCGCGATCCGGGTGACCGACGGTCCGTTCGCCGAGGCCAAGGAGGTCATCGGCGGGTTCGCGCTGATCAACGCGGCGGACCTCGCGGAAGCCGTCGAGTTCGCGCGGCGCTACGCCGAGCTGTTCGACCTGGAGATCGAGGTGGAGGTCCGCCAGGTCGTCGAGTTCGAGGACCTGCCGCAGGGCTGACGTGGCGGCCGGTGGCGCTACGGTGGGTCCAGGACGATCCTTGGGGGGTTCGCACATGTTCCTGGTCACCGGCGCCACCGGCAACGTCGGCTCGGAAGTGGTCACGGCGCTGAAGGAAGCGGGTGAGCCGGTCCGGGCGCTGGTGCGCCGGCCGGACGCGGTGCTCCCGGACGGCGTCGAGGCCGCCGTGGGGGACCTGAACGATCCCGCTGGCCTCGGCGACGCGCTCAAAGGAGTCGAAGGCGTCTTCCTCCTGCCGGGCTACGAGGACATGCCCGGCATGCTGGCGCGGGCGCGCGAGGCCGGCGTGCGGCGGATCGTGCTGCTGTCCGGTGGTTCGGCCGCGCTCGAGAACCTGGACAACGCGGTTTCGCGGTACATGACGCTGGCCGAACGCGCGGTGCGCGCGTCCGGCCTGGACTGGACGTTCCTGCGGCCGCGCGCGTTCATGACGAACGCGTTGCGCTGGCTGCCGCAACTGCGCGCGGGGGACACCGTGCGGGCGCAGTTCCCGGACGTCGCCGCCGCGTGCGTCGACCCGGCCGACATCGCCGCGGTGGCGGTGCGAGCACTGAAGGGCGGCCACGAAGGCACCGTCCGCGAACTGACCGGCCCGGTCGCGATGCGGCCCGCCGAGCAGGTCGCCGTGCTGGCCGAAGTGCTGGGGCGAGAGCTGCGCTTCGTCGGGCTCACCGGCAAAGAGACGCGCGCGGAGCTGGAGGCGAGCCTGCCGCCCGCGTACGTCGAAGCGTTCTGGGACTTCTACGCCGGCGGGACGCTCGACGAGGCGACGGTCCACCCGGACGTCTCCGAGATCACGGGTCGGCCGGCGCGGACGTTCGCCGACTGGGCGGCGGCCCACGCGGACGCCTTCCGCTGACGGGGTCAACCTCAGCGGCAGCCGCGGGCACTCCCTGGGTATGACGCCCGGGGCCCGGTCGCTGGCTAGGCTCGGACCGTGGAGGGCGCCCGCAGGCTCGTGACGCGCCGGGTCCCCAGGTGGGCCGTGGACGCCGGGGTCGCCGTGCTCGTCTTCGGCATGATGAGCCTCGTCGGCGGCGGGTTCCGCGAACAGCCGTGGCGCTGGTTCGACGGCTGGGCCTACCTGCTCACCGCCGCGATCTGCCTGCCGCTGGCCGCGCGCCGGACGGCGCCGGTGCTCGTCCTGGTGCTGACTTCGGCCGCCTACCTCGTCTACCTGTCCCGCGGGCACCTGCCCGGCCTGCACCTGTGGGGCCCGGTGCTCGCGCTCTACAGCGTCGCGGCCACGACGACGTCGCGCACGAGCCTCGCCGCCGTCGCCGTGGCCGGCCCCGTCCTCTACGCCGGGGCGGCGGCCCTGCGGATCCCGCCGGTCGGCGCGGTCGTCCAGACCGTCGTCATCTGCGGGGTCGCCGTCGTGCTCGGCGGGTTGTCGCGGCAGCTGGCGCGGCGCAACCGGCAGCTGGCCGAAACCACCGAAGAACTGCGCCGGGAACACGAACACCGGCTCGAACGGGCGATGGTGCAGGAACGGCTGCGCATCGCGCGGGAACTGCACGACGTCATCGCGCATCACATGTCGGTGATTTCGATGCAGGCGGGACTCGCGGAGTACGTCTTCGACAGCGACCCGGCGACGGCGCGGGCGGCGGTGGGCACGGTCGGCGACGTCAGCCGCGAGACCCTCGACGACATGCGCCGGGTGCTGAACCTGTTGCGCCTGCCCGCTTCGGCCGCGCCCGCGGGCGACGTCGAGTTCACCGCGGCGCCGGGCCTCGACCAGCTGCCGGAGCTCGCCGAGCGGATCCGCGCGCTCGGGGTGGACGTCGAGCTCTCGGCGGCAGGCCCGTTCGGCGACCTGCCTTCGGCGCTGCAGCTCACGGTGTACCGCGTGGTGCAGGAAGCACTGACCAACGTGGTGAACCACGCCGGGGTCTGCCGCACGACGGTGTTTGTGCGCCGGGAGCCGGACCGGATCGTCGCGCGCGTCGAGAACGACTCGCCCGCGATCGGCCCGGCTCGGCCCCACGGCTCGTCCGGCTACGGTTTACTGGGCATGCGGGAGCGCGCCAACCTCTACGGCGGGCGGCTGACCGCGGGGCCGGGCCCGGACGGGGGCTTCGCCGTCGAACTCGTTCTGCCCACGGCTTGACTGGCGGTTCGCTCAGGGGGAGCAGGTCATGACCACCGTTCTCGTCGTCGACGACCAGCCGCTGGTGCGCGCGGGGCTCACCGCGCTGCTCGCGGCCAGTCCCGGGTGCGAAGTCGTCGGAGAGGCGGGCGACGGCGCCGAAGCCGTCGAACTCGCTCGCGAAACCCGGCCCGAGGTGATCCTGATGGACATCCGGATGCCGGGCGTCGACGGCGTCACCGCGACCCGCCGGATCCTCGGCGGCGGGCCCGACCCGGCACCGCGGATCCTCATCCTCACCACGTTCGACCTCGACGAGTACGTCTACGAAGCCCTGCGGGCCGGTGCGTCGGGGTTCCTGCTCAAGGAAGCCCAGCCGGCCAGCCTGCTCGCCGCGATCGGTTCGGTGGCCGCCGGCGACATGCTGTTCGCGCCGACGGTGACGCGCCGGCTCATCGACGCGTTCGTCGGCCGCTACCGCCCGCCGTCCTTGCCCGCGGAACACGAACAACGGCTCGAACCGCTGACCACGCGCGAACGTGAGGTGCTCAGCCTGGTGGCCACCGGCAGCACCAACGGGGACATCGCGCGCAGCCTGATGATCACCGAGGGCACGGTGAAGACGCACCTGTCCCGCGTGATGGCGAAACTCGACCTGAGCAGCCGCGCGCAAGCCGTCGTCGTCGCCTACGAAACGGGTCTGGTGGGCACCTCGCGGGCGTGAACTGCTCCCGTGGTTGACAACCGCGCCGGAGTACCCGCGTGGGGGTAGCCGGAAATCCGTTTTCCGGCAGACGACCGCGGCCTTTTCCCCCGATAGCTTTCTCGTGTCCGGGAAACGATCCCGGAACCACGGGAAAAGGGGAAAGAATGATCACGACCACGGGCAAGCGGGTCGCCGGCGCCGTCGCGGCGTCCGCGGTGGGGCTGACGCTCATGGCGGTCTCCGCCGGCACCGCGTCCGCCGCCGACGTCACCGGTTCCTGCAGCAGCAAGGGCAGCACCGCGAACTACTCGGCGACCTACAAGACCGCGTCCGGCAAGGACTGGATCACCAAGGTGAGCTGGCACCTCGGCGGCGCGAAGAAGGTCGGGAACAAGAACAACGTCGAAGCGCGCGCGAAGTACGACAAGACGCTCGGCCACGACACGATCAAGCACACGTGGATCTCCGCCGACAACGCGAAGCCGGACGGTTCGAAGAACCTGAACGGCTGGGACATGGCGCGCAAGGAGAAGTCGTACGTCGAATTCAAGTTCGCGATCGACGTGAAGGGCGCGGACCCCCACTGCAGCGGGCACACGGCCTCGTTCTGACCGGGGGAGGGTGGGGGCCCGCGCGCCGGGCCCCCACCCGTGCGGAACGGAGGGACAGCGATGAACCGGAACCGCGTGCTCGGCCTGGCGGCCGCGGCCGCGCTGCTGGCGGGGTGCGGCGGCGGACCGCCGCCGGC
>NZ_JAAGNB010000070.1:0-8474 GCF_010550475.1 Amycolatopsis sp. SID8362 | reverse complement strand
GAACGCCCGGACCGACTCGCCCTCCCGCCGCTCCGGCTCCTGGGGCAGGTGCCCGACGGTCGCGGTCGGCGGGTTCAGCCGGATCTCGCCGCCGTCCGGTTTCGCGAGCCCGGCGAGGGTGCGCAGCAGCGTCGACTTGCCGGCGCCGTTGACGCCGACCAGGCCGACGACGTCGCCGGGGGCGACGACGAGATCGAGTCCGGAGAAGAGGGTGCGGTCACCGTGGCCAGCGGCCAGGTCCTTCGCGACGAGTGTTGCGGTCATGAGGTGGCCGAGTCTACGGGTCCGTGGTGAACTGTCAGATCATGGTCAAAGCCACCGGCTGTGTGTGTCGGGTGGCGCCTTGATCACTCAGTGTGGGTAACCTGTTCGGTTGTCAGTCCCGCAGCGCAGTGAGGTCGGTGAAACACAATGGGCGAACCCGCTCCCCCGGTCACCCTCGGCCGCAGGCCGAAACCGAGGGAAGGCCGCCCGTCCGCGCCCCGGCCCACGGTGAGCCGGCGCCGCGAGGTGAGCCACGCCAGCGCCAGGTCGCTGCTGATGACGGTGCTCGGCGAGTACGCGCTCCCCCGCGACAAGCCGGTGTGGACGTCGATGCTCGTCGAGGTGCTCGGCATCCTCGACATCGAGGAGAAGTCGGCCCGGCAGGCGCTGGCCCGCTCGGCCGCCGAGGGCTGGGTCGTCTCCGAACGCGTCGGGCGCCGGGTGCGCTGGTCGCTCACGCCGCCCGGGCGCCGGCTGCTGACCGAAGGCGCCGAGCGGATCTACGCGTTCGGCCGCGAGCGGCCGCCGTGGAACGGGCAGTGGCTGATGCTGATCGTGTCGGTCCCGGAGGCCAAGCGCGACCTGCGGCACCGGCTGCGCACCCGGCTGACCTGGGCGGGCTTCGGTTCGCCGGTGGCCGGCGTGTGGGTCAGCCCGGACCTCTCGCGCCAGCGCGAGGCCCAGCAGATCGTCAGCGAGCTGGGTCTCGACGCGCAGGCGATGTCGTTCACCGCCGCGTACGGCGAGGTCGGCGAGCAGGAGTCCATGGTCGCCCGGTCCTGGGACCTGACCGAGCTCAAGGACCGCTACGAGGACTTCATCGACCGGTTCACCGGCCTGCACCCCACCGGCGGCCGGGCGGTGCTGCGCGCGCAGACCGAGCTGGTCCACGAGTGGCGGCGGTTCCCGTTCCTCGACCCGCAGCTGCCCGCCGAGCTCCTCCCGGCGAAGTGGAGCGGGACGAAAGCCGCGGAACTGTTCCATCACAAACACGTCGACTGGCGCCCCGAGGCCCAGCAGTATTGGGACGACATCGTCGAAGCCGAAGAAGCAGGGTGAACATGACTCAGCAGGTCCGCCTCGATCGTGACGGCGGGCTCGCCGTCCTGACCGTCGACGCTCCGCCGTTGAACCTCTACACGGCTTCGCTGCAGTCCTCGCTGGCGTCCGCGCTCGACTCGCTGGCGGAGGATCCGGCCCGCGCCCTGCTGATCCGCGCCGAGGGCAAGATCGTGAGCGGCGGCGTCGACGTCTCGCTGTTCGACGCGCAGGGCTCGCCCGCCGAGGCGAAGGTGCTGTTCGACGAGATGCTCGCGGTGCCGGACCGGATCGCGGCCCTGCCGTTCCCGACCGTGTTCGCCGCCCACGGCCTCTGCCTGACCTGGGCGTTCGAGGTCGCGGTGGCCTGTGACGTCATCCTGGCCGCGTCGCGCGCCAAGTTCGGTCTGGTCGAGAAGGTCGTCGGGCTGACCCCGACCATGGGCGGCACCCAGCGGCTCGCCGCCCGCGCCGGCGTCGGCCGCGCCAAGGAGTTCGTGATGACCGGCGACACCTACGACGCGGCGACGCTGGAGCGCTGGAACGTCGTCAACCGCGTCCTGCCGGATGAGGGCTTCGACGAGGCGGCGCGGGAGTTCGCCCGGCAGCTGGCGTCGGGGCCGACCCGGGCCCACGCGGCGACCAAGCGCGTCCTCGACCACTTCGCCGCCGGCGGCGTCCCCGAGGCGAACGCGCACATCACGGCGATCGCGGCCGAGCTCTTCGAAACCGAAGACCTCCGCGGCGCGGTCAAGTCGTTCTTGGCCGACGGGCCGGGCAAGGCGACGTTCTCGGGCCGTTAACCGTCCGTTCGGACGGCGGTTGCGGCCGTTCGGGCCTGCGCGGTTTTCCTCGCACCGGGTTACATTCGACGTGGTCTAGACCACATCGTCCCCGCCCCTTGTGCCGTCTGGAGAACCGCCATGAGACGCACCCCTGCCCGACTACGCTCCGCGCTCGCCGCCTTGCTGATAGCGCTCGGCGGCACCGCGGCCCTCGCACCACCCGCCGCCGCGGCCGGTTCGCTGACCGCCACCCTGGCGATGAGCGGCACGACGGGTACCTACACCGTCGCCAACACCGGCACCGCCTCGGTGAGCAACTGGGCGATCACCTTCACGCTGCCCGCCGGCGTCACCGCTTCGACCGGGGAAAACGGTACGGTCACCCAGAACGGCACGCAGGTCACGCTGACGCCCGCGTACTACATCGCGACACTGGCGCCGGGCCGGAACACCTACCCGTACAGCCCGACGTTCCGGCTCAGCGCGGCCGCGACACCCGCGCAGTGCCGCGTCGACAACGCCAACTGCGACGGTTCACCGGACACTCCCCCGGGCGCGCCCGGCG
The DNA here is from genome assembly GCF_010550475.1 of Amycolatopsis sp. SID8362. Classification (NCBI taxonomy): domain Bacteria; kingdom Bacillati; phylum Actinomycetota; class Actinomycetes; order Pseudonocardiales; family Pseudonocardiaceae; genus Amycolatopsis; species Amycolatopsis sp. SID8362. The sequence continues at coordinate 5,822 of NZ_JAAGNB010000070.1, read as the reverse complement.
GGCTCCGGCTGGTGACGAAGACGACCAAGACCGTGGCGCTGGCGTGGAACGCGTCGACAGCCGGATCCTTGCCGGTGACCGGGTACGACGTCTACCAGGGCACCTCCCTGGCCGCGTCGGTGACCGGGACGAGCGCGACGATCTCCGGGCTGACGCCGGGAACCGCGTACTCGTTCACAGTGAAGGCCAAGGACGCCAAGGGGAACACGTCGCCGGCGAGCAGTTCCTTGTCCGTGACGACGAACAGCCCCGCCGACGACACGCAGCCGCCGTCCGCCCCGACCGGGCTTCGCTCGACCGCCGCCGACTCCGGCAGCGTCTCACTGGCCTGGACGGTGTCGACCGACAACACCGGCGTGATCGGCTACGACGTGTACCGCGGATCAGTACTGGCCACAACAGTGACCACGACGTCCGCCGTCGTGACCGGGCTGGCACCGTCCACTTCGTACACGTTCACGGTGCGGGCGCGCGACGGGTACGACAACGTGTCGGCGCCGAGCGCCGCGGTGACCGCGAAGACCGGCGACATCGTCTCGGGCTACGCGAAGGTCGGCTACTTCGTGCAGTGGGGCATCTACGGGCGCCAGTACTTCGTGAAGAACCTCGAAACCTCGGGCGCCGCGGCGAAGCTGACGCACCTGCTGTACGCGTTCGAGAACATCGACCCGGTGAACCTGACGTGCCTGTCCGGCGTCACGAAGGGCACCACGGCGAACCCGCAGGACCCGAACCAGGGTGACGGCGCCGGCGACGCCGAGGCCGACTATTCGCGGCCGTTCTCCGCGGCGCAGTCGGTGGACGGCGTCGCGGACACCGGCTGGGAGTCGCTGCGCGGCAACTTCAACCAGCTCAAGAAGCTCAAGGCGAAGCACCCGAACCTGAAGGTGCTGGTGTCGCTGGGCGGCTGGACGTACTCGAAGTACTTCTCCGACGTGGCGGCCACGGACGCGTCGCGCAAGAAGTTCGTCTCGTCGTGCGTCGACACGTGGCTGAAGGGCAACATCGCGCCCTACGGCGGCGCGGGCGGCCCGGGTACCGCGGCCGGCATCTTCGACGGCATCGACCTCGACTGGGAGTGGCCGGCGAGCGGCGACGGCCACCCCGGCAACCACTGGAGCCCCAACGACAAGGACAACCTGACCGCGCTGATGGCCGAGTTCCGCACGCAGCTGGACGCGTACGGCGCGACGACCGGCAAGCGCTACCAGCTGCACGCGTTCACCCCGGCGGACCCCGCCAAGGTCGCCGCCGGATGGGACCTGTCCCGCGTCTTCAACTACCTGGACGTGGCGAACGTGCAGGGCTACGACTTCCACGGCTCGGGCAGCGACAACTCGTGGGAGCCCAACCGCACCGGCCACCAGGGCAACCTGTACGCGGACGCGGACGACCCGTACAACTTCCACTTCAGCGCGGAAGCGGCTATCAACGCGTACACGAACGCGGGCGTCGATCCCCGCCGGCTGACGCTGGGCCTGGCGTTCTATGGCCGCGGCTGGCAGGGCGTCGCGGCGGGCGGCAAGAACGGCGAATGGCAGTCCGCGACCGGTGCGGCACCAGGTCAGTTCGCGGAGGAAGCGGGGACGCGCGGGTACGCGAACCTGGTGGCGAGCGTCCCGGGCTGCACGGTCTACCACGACACGGCGGCGGTGGCGACGTCCTGCTACACCGGCAACGGCGGCCAGTGGTGGACGTTCGACGACGCGTGGTCGATCGGGCTGAAGACGACGTGGCTGAAACAGCGCGGTCTCCTCGGCGTGATGGCGTGGGAGATGTCGGGCGACACCGGCGTTCTGATGAACGCGGTCAGTTCCGGGCTCGGCTAGTTTTTCGTTCAGCCCGCTGAACGGGAGAACGCTTTCCGTTCAGCGGGCTGAACCTTTTCTTCGCCTCCTTGACGACTGGTGGTCTGGACCATAAAACTGAGCGCAGCGCGCAGGGGTTCCAAGACACCGTCGTCTCGAGGAGAGCCATGTCCCGCTTCCGCAGAGTTTTCGCGTTGGGCACACTGGTCCCGCTGGCACTGGGCCTGATCGCCACGCCGGCCCCCGCCGCCCCGGCGACGTTCACGCACCCGGGCGTCCTGGTCAGCCGTCCGCAACTGGACTTCGTCAAAACCCAGGTGAAGGCCGGCGCCCAACCTTGGAAAGCGGCGTACGACCAGGCGCTGGCGAGTTCGTACGCCTCCTTGTCCCGCACCCCGAAACCCCGCGCGGTCGTGGAATGCGGCTCCTATTCGAACCCGAACTACGGCTGCACGGACGAGCGCGAAGACGCGATAGCGGCGTACACGGACGCCCTGATCTGGTACATCTCCGGCGACGCCCGCTACGCCCAGAAGTCGATAGCGCTGATGGATGCGTGGTCGGCGACGATCACCAGCCACACCAACAGCAACGCCCCGCTGCAAACAGGCTGGGCGGGCTCGTCGTGGCCCCGCGCGGCCGAGATCATCAAGTACACGTACACGAGCTGGCCCAATTCCGGCCGCTTCGCCACGATGCTGCGCAATGTGTACCTGAGCAAGGTCATCAACGGCAGCAACAGCAACGGCAACTGGGAACTGTCCATGATGGAGGCCGCGGTCGGCATCTCGGTGTTCCTGGAGGACAAGACGAACTTCGACAAGGCAGTCGCACGCTACCGAAACCGCGTGGCAGCGTACGTGTACCTGACTTCGGACGGTTCCCTGCCCAAAACGGTCCCCGGCAGCGGCCTGGACACACGCTCGGAGATCGTGAGCTACTGGCAGGGCCAGTCGACGTTCGTGGACGGCCTCACCCAGGAAACCTGCCGCGACTTCACCCACACGGGCTACGGCATCGCGGCGATCGCGGACGTGGCGGAGACCCTGCGCATCCAGGGCCAGGACGTCTACGGAACGGACGTGGGCGAGCGCCTGCGCCAGGCCCTGGGCTTCCAGTCGAAGTACCAGCTGGGCACGGCCGTCCCGTCCTGGCTGTGCTCCGGCTCGCTGAAACTCGGCCTCGGCCCGGTGACGGAGGTGGGCTTCAACGCCCTCCACACGCGGCTGGGCATCGCGATGACGAACACGCAGACGTTGACCGAGCGCCAGCGCCCGGCGGGCTCGAACAACCTCTTCGTGGCGTGGCAGACCCTGACCCACGCCGGCAACACGGCTTGATCTTGGGTTCCGGTCCGCCTGGCTTGTTTCCGCAGGTCAGGCGGACTGGGGACCCTGCTTGCAGCGGGGTTCGAGGGGCACGCTAGAGTACTTCTCACGCACTCAGCGAGTGCGGGTCCGGGCTGTGGCGCAGTTTGGTAGCGCACTTGACTGGGGGTCAAGGGGTCGCAGGTTCAAATCCTGTCAGCCCGACGGACACACTTGCAGGGCCCGTGAGCAGCATTGATGCTCACGGGCCCTTTGTGTTGACACTCACCGGGATACCGCTTCCGATCTTGTCGCCCAGTTGCCGGGGACAGCGTGGGGACAGACCCATCATGACTCGTCAGACCGATCGTGCGTTTGGCCGGCGACGATCATGCAGCTCCCCGACGACCAGCTGCACGCGCTGATGACGATCAGCCGCGAACTCCGGCAAAGCAACGAGCAGAAGAGTGAGCAGCCTCCGCCGAGATCGCTACTTGCGACTGTCGCCGACGGACGTGGTCCCCGACACCCGGACAGGGCCGAGGTCAACAGTCAGCTGAAGGAGTCCGATTCCGCTGACCAAGATTGCCAGCAGTGTCCCTACCAGGACAATCATGCGGGCCGTATAGCCCCAGCTACTCAGGATCCGACTAGCGAAGGCCAGCGCCTCACGCCGCTCGTCGCGCCGCTCGACAGGCTGTCCATCAAACCCACGCTCGGGATTATCCACGGATAAAGCAGCCATTCGGCCCATTTCTGTGGATAGCTCGGGCTCGGCCTGCCGTCCGTCGCGCTGCAAGGGCTCGTCATCGTCCGGCTCTGGAGTTGGCAGCCGATCCGGCCGTATGGTCATGTTGTCGTCCTTCCGGTTGGGCGCACGATCGACAGCGACGGGTGTTGCTGGTGGTCGATCGGGCTTCGGTAGCGGCCGGGAGTACGACAGACCCGCGGGCCGGCTGTGAACCGGTCAGCTCGGGTTCGAGGCTTTGGGCGTTGAAGCGCCCAGGCTTCGCGGGCGGCCTCTCCGCACGCGGAGGGGCCGCCCGACTCTGTGTTTTCCCAGACCACCGCTGGAGATCTGAGAACTACAGTGGCGCGCAGCGGGATGAGATAGAAGGTCGAAACGGCGTCATCGCGGTGTCCGGACTCGGTTCCACGTTAAGCGGTCAACGGACTTCGCCCGGACCGATCAGGGCACCAGTTTGTCCGTTCGTGGCAGGTTTGACCTCACCTATCGAGCGCGAGAATCCGGCCAGGTCGGGGCGCTGACAGACGTACGCCGACGCCGATAGGGTGGGCGGAGCCGATTTTCAAGGGGATGGAACGTGACCGAGCAGGAGGGGGCGGACTGGATTCCGCCCGGGGCTGATCTTTCCCGGCCCAGTGCCGCGCGCATCTACGACTACCTGCTCGGTGGGGCGCACAACCTCGCCCCCGACCGCGAAGTCGCCAGGAAGCTCGAGGCCATCCAACCCCAGGTTGGCGCCGTAGCCCGACGGAACCGCGCCTTCCTGAGGCGGGCCGTCCGGTTCCTCCTCGACCAAGGCATCCGCCAGTTCCTCGACCTCGGCTCCGGCATCCCCACCGTCGGCAACGTGCACGAAGTCGCCCAGGCGGTCGACCCCGCGGCGAAAGTCGTCTACGTCGACTACGAACCCGTGGCCGTCGCGCACAGCCGGATGTTGCTCAAGGGGAACGACCACGCCGCTGCCATCGAGGCTGATGCCACCGACAGCGCGAAAGTGCTCAAGGCCGACGCCACGACAAGGCTGCTGGACCTCGAGCAACCCGTCGGACTGCTCGCCATCACCCTCGGGCACTACCTCCCGGACGTCGAGCGGATCTTCAAGAACTACCGCGACGCCCTCGCGCCCGGGAGTTACCTCGCGCTCACGCACCTCACCAACGACTTCGCCGTGCTCAACGACCCTCGGGTTGCCGAGACCATGCGGCAGACGCAGGATCACATCTTCCCGCGGACCAGGAGCGAGGTGCTGGCGATCTTCGACGGGTTCGAACTCGTCGAACCAGGGCTGACCACCTCGGCGAACTGGCGGCCCGATCGGCTGGCCGCCGTCGTCGATCCCGAAGAAGACGGGCTTTACGCCGGCGTCGGCGTCAAACCGTAGAGCCGAAGCGCTCCCACGCCGACTGGCGGGTCATGCCCAGCGCTTCGCCGATCTGGGACCACGTTCCGCCCAGCTCGCGGGCCTTGCCGACCCACGCCGCCAGGTTCTGCTGGACCTGCGTCGTTGCCGCGGCTACTGGAGTCAAATTGGAAAGGACCTGCGCCAACGGCAGGTCGTGTTCCCACGGCGCGATGAGGGGCGCGTCCGACGGCTTGCCCTCGATCACCGACACGCACAGCCGGACGCAGCCGTCGCAGATGAAGACGCCTGGGCCGCCTACCAGGGTTTCCACTTCCGTGTTGGGCTTGGCGCAGAACGAACAGCGGGCGATGACCACCATGAGAACCTCCTTTGTCAGGCTTGACCTTACAAGCGTAAGGGGGCGCCTGACAAGAGGAACGCTGACGTCCACTCGGCCAGCTCGGTGAACCGGCCCGTCAGCTCCTCGATCTCGGCCCAGCGCCGGTGCTCCCGCTCGAGGTCCGGCACCAGGAAGTCCTCCACCAGCAACAACAACGTCGCGATCTCGTACGCGACGTCGGCCAGCTGGAGGAACGGGCGGTAGTCCGCCTCCGCGC
>NZ_JAAGNB010000016.1:0-5086 GCF_010550475.1 Amycolatopsis sp. SID8362 | reverse complement strand
ATCGGGGCACGGCGGGGACGTCGCGCTGGCCACGCGGCTCGACGTGAGCCAGGCTGCCCCTGTCCTGAACGAAGGAGTACTGGCATGACCGGCCGCTGGATCGACGTCGCCGACGGCGTGCACGCGCGCCGCTACGAGGAACTGGACCTGACCGTCGGGCTGGTGGTGGGCGCCGAGCGCTGCCTGGTCGTCGACACGCGCGGCGACCTCGAGCAGGGCGCCGAACTCGCCGCGGCGGTGCGGGAGATCACGCCGCTGCCCTGGTCGGTGACGTTCACGCACGCGCACTTCGACCACACGTGGGGCACCGAAGCGTTCACGCCCTGCGCCGTCTGGGCGCACGAAGGCTGCCGGGCCGAGCTGGCCGAGTACGCGGAAGACGCGCGGGCCAAGTGGATCGACTACTACCGCGAAGCGGGCAAGGCCGGCATCGCCGACGCCATCGCGCGGACCACGTTCGTCGTGCCCGACCACCTGTTCACCGACCGGGCCGAGCTCGACCTCGGCGGCCGCACCGCCGTGCTGCTGCACCCCGGCCGCGCCCACACCGACCACGACGCGGTCGTGCACGTGCCCGACGCGGGTGTCGTCTTCGCGGGCGACGTCGTCGAGAACGCGGAGCACGGCTTCAGCGCGTTCTCCTTCAGCGCGGAGTCGGACCTGACCGCCTGGCCGGACACCCTGGACGCGATCCTCGCCCTCGAACCGCGGGTGATCGTGCCCGGCCACGGCGACCCGGTCGACGCCGACTTCGTCCGCTACCACCGCCACGGCCTGCACGAGCTGATCGCGCTGAAGGCGGCGATGGGCCGCGGCGAGACGACCGAGGCCGCCGCCGTGGCAGCTTCCCGCTACCCCGGCGACGTCACCCTGGCCGCCGTCGCCACCCCCTGACGCGCATCTTTCCCTACGAAAGTGACGCCCTCGTCCCCCTGAGGCGCATCTTTCCCTACGAAAGTGGCGCCTCCGGCCGTCAGTTGAAGTTCAGCTCGCCCGTGCGGGTGCGCTTCAGCTCGAAGAAGTCCGGGTAGCTCGCCAGCGCCACCGCGCCGTCGAACACCTTCAGCGCGTCTTCGCCGCGCGGGATGGAGCTGAGCACCGGGCCGAAGAACGCCACGCCGTCGATGTGGATCGTCGGGGTGCCGACGTCCTGGCCGACCGGGTCCATGCCCTCGTGGTGGCTCTTCTTCAGCGCCTCGTCGTACTCCGTGGAGTCCGCGGCGTCGAACAGCTCGGCCGGCGCGCCGATCGCGGCCAGCGCTTCCTTGATGACCTGGTCGCGGTCCTTGTTGCCCTGGTTGTGGTACCGGGTGCCGAACTCGGTGTAGTACTCGCGCAGCATCTCTTCGCCCTTGAGCTGCGACAGCGCCACGGCCACGCGCACCGGGCCCCAGCCCTTCGACAGGAGCTCCTTGTACTGCTCGGGCAGCTCGTCCCGGCCCTCGTTCAGCACCGACAGGCTCATGATCCGGAACCGCAGGTCCAGGTTGCGGTGCTTCTCCACCTCCAGGATCCAGCGGGAGGTGATCCACGCGAACGGGCAGATCGGGTCGAAGTAGAAATCGACCTTCGTGGGCTGCTCGGCAGCGGTCATCGGGGAACTCCTGTGTCACGTCTCGATGTGGGCGGACCCCCACACGACGGGCCAACACCGGCGCACCCGAGCTTGTTCCCTTGTCGCCGGGCACCCCGTCGCCATGATTGGATGCGGGGAGTTGAAAACCGATACCAACGACCAGAGGTGCCTGTGCCCGCCCCCAACCTGACCCGCGACCAAGCCAAGCTGCGCGCGGATCTGCTCGACGTCACCGCCTACGACATCGAGCTGGATCTGACCGACGGCCACGGCGGTCCCGGGGAGAAGACCTTCGCGTCGACGACGACCGTCCGGTTCTCCAGCGCCCGGGCCGGTGAGGGCACGTGGGTCGACATCGTCGCCGACCGCGTGCACTCGGCCACCCTGAACGGCGCGGACGTCGACGTCAGCGCCTACGTCGAGGACAAGGGCATCGCGCTGGCCGGACTGGCCGAGGCGAACGAGCTCACGGTGTCCGCCGACTGCCGGTACATGAACACCGGCGAAGGCCTGCACCGGTTCGTCGACCCGGTCGACGACGGCGTCTACCTGTACACGCAGTTCGAGACGGCCGACGCCAAGCGGATGTTCGCCTGCTTCGACCAGCCGGACCTGAAGTCCGTCTACCGGCTCACGGTCATCGCGCCGCGGGACTGGAAGGTCGTCTCGAACACGATGGCCGAGTCCACCGAGGAGACGCCGGAAGGCGCCGTCCGGACGGTGTTCAAGGAGTCCGAGCGGCTCTCGACGTACCTGGTCGCGCTGATCGCCGGCCCGTACGCGGAGTGGCGCGACGAGTACACCGACGCCCACAAGACCATCCCGCTCGGCGTCTACTGCCGCGCGTCGCTGGCCGAGCACATGGACGCCGACCGCCTCTTCACCGAGACCAAGCAGGGTTTCGGCTTCTACCACGAGAAGTTCGGCACGCCCTACCCGTTCTCCAAGTACGACCAGCTGTTCGTGCCGGAGTTCAACGCGGGCGCGATGGAGAACGCCGGCGCGGTGACCTTCCTGGAGGACTACGTCTTCCGCAGCCGCGTCACCCGCTACGCCTACGAGCGGCGCGCCGAGACGCTGCTGCACGAGATGGCGCACATGTGGTTCGGCGACCTGGTCACCATGCGCTGGTGGGACGACCTGTGGCTGAACGAGTCGTTCGCGACCTTCGCGAGCGTCCTGGCCCAGGCCGAGGCGACCGAGTACAAGAACGCGTGGACCAGCTTCGCGAACATCGAGAAGTCGTGGGCCTACCGGCAGGACCAGCTGCCCTCGACGCACCCGATCGCAGCCGACATCGTCGACCTGCACGCGGTCGAGGTCAACTTCGACGGCATCACCTACGCCAAGGGCGCGAGCGTGCTCAAGCAGCTCGTCGCCTACGTCGGGCTCGACCACTTCCTCGACGGCCTCAAGGTGTACTTCGGCAAGCACGCCTGGGGCAACGCGACCCTGGCCGACCTGCTGGGCGCGCTGGAGGAGGCGTCCGGGCGCGACCTGTCGTGGTGGAGCGCGCAGTGGCTGGAGACCACCGGGCTCAACTCGCTGAGCCCGCGCTACGAGGTCGGCTCGGACGGGAAGTTCACGTCGTTCGCCGTCGTGCAGTCGGGTGCCAAGCCGGGTGCCGGTGAGCTGCGCACGCACCGCGTCGCCGTGGGCGTGTACGACGAGGACGCCTCGGGGAAGATCGTCCGCAAGCACCGCGTGGAGCTGGACGTCGACGGCGAGCGCACCGAGGTGCCGGACCTGGTCGGCCTGCCCGCGGGCAAGCTGGTGCTGGTCAACGACGACGACCTGACGTACTGCACGATGCGCCTCGACCCGACGTCGCTCACGACGCTGATCGACTGCGTCGCCGACATCACCGAGTCGCTCCCGCGCACCCTGTGCTGGTCGGCGGCGTGGGAGATGACCCGCGAGGCCGAGCTAAAGGCCCGCGACTTCGTCACGCTGGTCCAGCGCGGCATCCACACCGAAACCGAGGTCGGCGTCGTCCAGCGGCTGCTGCTGCAGGCCCAGACCGCGCTGAACTCCTACGCGGAGCAGGACTGGGCGGCCTCGACCGGCTGGCCGGCGTTCACCGGGCGGCTGCTGGAGCTGGTCCGCGCCGCGGAGCCGGGTTCGGACCACCAGCTGGCGTTCGTGAACTCGCTGGCGGGCTCGGTCCTGGACGAGGCGACGCTGTCCGTGGTGGCCGGCTGGCTCGACGGTTCCGCGCCGCTCGACGGCCTGACGGTGGACACCGACCTGCGCTGGCGCCTGCTGCACGCACTGGTGGCGCACGGCAAGGCCGACGCCGCGGAGATCGACGCGGAGCTCTCCCGCGACAACACGGCCACCGGCCGCCGCCAGGCGGAGCGCGCCCGCGCCCTGCGCCCGACGGCCGAGGCCAAGTCGGACGCGTGGCAGCGCGCGGTGTACGACGACGAGCTGCCGAACGCGGTCAGCGACTCGCTCATCTCGGGCTTCTCCCACCCGGGCCAGAAGGCTCTCCTGGGCTCGTACGTGGCTCGCTATTTCGAGGTGATCGACGAGGTGTGGCAGCGACGGTCCAGCGAGCGCGCGCAGCCGATCGCGATCGGCCTGTACCCGTCGTGGGCGGTGGCCCCGGAGACGGTGACGGCGTCGGACGAGTGGCTGGCGGGCGACCACTCGCAGGCCCTGCGCCGGCTGGTTTCGGAGGGCCGGGCGGGCATCGTCCGTGCGCTGGCGGCGCGGGACTTCGACGCGCAGTCCTGAGTCGGTTCGGCGAAGAGCCCCGCACCCGATCCGGTGCGGGGCTCTTCCGCGTTCCGTACCGTCGTCCGGCCGCGCGCGGTCCCGGTTTCGAGGCACAGCCTGGTCACACCGCAGGAAAGCGCCCTGGGCCGGGTCCCGGCAAAGTCGCGCCGGCGCGCGGGTGACCGGCCGCGGGCCGGCCGCGTGGTCTGCCCGGCGTCGCGGGGATGTCGTGAAAGGGTCATTCATGTCGTCTGGCGAGGTGAATGACTCTTTCATGACATCGCGGATGGGTGGATCGGCCCTGCTGCCCGGCTCGGCCGGCCCCCGCCCTCCCTGGGGGGTGTCCCTATGTGGTTGTCAAGCCGCGGCTGGGGCTGGTTCGGGGTGGCGGTAGTGGGTGCCGTTGCGGAGCATGGCGTAGAGGACGTCGCAGCGGCGGCGGGCGAGGCAGATGAGGGCGGCGTTGTGCTTCTTGCCCTCGGCCCGCTTCCTGTCGTAGTAGGCGCGGCTGACCGGGTCGGACAGCGAGGCGAACGCTGCGAGGAAGAACGCGCGTTTGAGTTGGCGGTTGCCGGTCCGGGCGGGGTGTTCGCCCTTGATGCTGGTGCCGGAGCTGCGGGTGACCGGGGCGATGCCGGCGTAGGCGGCCAGGTGCCCGGAGGTCTTGAAGTTCGCGGCGTCGCCGATTTCGAGCAGGATGCGGGCGGCGGTCCTGACGCCGATGCCGGGCATCGAGGTCAGGACCCCGGCAAGAGGGTGCGCATCGAGTATCCCCTCGACCTGCTCAGC
>NZ_JAAGNB010000734.1:0-29371 GCF_010550475.1 Amycolatopsis sp. SID8362 | reverse complement strand
CGCGCGCACCGGGGTCGCGACCGCCGCGGTGCCGCCCGGGCCCGCGGCGGCGATGACCTGCTGGGCGCCCGAAGGCCAGCTGGTGCCGCTCACCTGGACGTTGCCGCTCAGGACGTTGTTGTGCGGCAGTCCGGTGGCCACGTTCGTCGCGCCGCCGTTGTACCAGTTGCCGCTGAAGGTGCTGTCGCTGGTGTTGTTGCTGCCGCTGGCGTTGGTGAAGGCCCACACGCCGGAGTCCTGGATCACGTTGGCCGACAGGGAAACGTAGCGGGAGCCCTCGTCCAGGTACAGGCCGACCGTGCGGTTGTTGTCGTACACGTGGTTGTGGTCGATGGAGCTGCCGGGGTTGGCGGAGAGGTTGTAGATGCTGCCGCCGTCGTGCATGAGCTTCTTGGTGCCGTGCACCCGGTTGTAGCTGACGACGGTGTCCCGCAAGGTCGTCGGGGTGGAGTAGACCGGCTGGTAGTTGTACAGGCCGCGGTTGCGGTAGTCCTGGCTGCCGCCCGGGTCGTTCGCGCCCCAGCCCCAGCCGACGTCGATGCCGTCGTAGGTCAGGTTCGCGACGTCGTTGTGCGTGATCACCGCGTGCGTGACGTACGTCGACAGGATCCCCGCCATCTCCCGGTAGTCCAGGGCGACGCGGCTGATCGTGTTGCCCGACAAGGTGATGTCGCGGTTGGTCATCGCCGGGTTCGAGGGGTGGTGGGCGTCCGGCCGCACGCCGCCGACGACGATGCCGGAGCCCGAGTCCTCGGTGAACGTGTTGTGGTCCACGACGATCGACGACGCCCCGAGGCCGATGCCGGACGCGTGGGCGTTCGCGTCGTTGCCGATGCCCAGCGCCACCTGCCCGAGGTGGGTGAACGTGTTGCCGCTGAAGGTGATCCCGGTGGCGGCCGACACCTGCACGGCGGCCGGTGCCTGCGCCCAGCCGTTGCGGGCGCCCTCGAACAGCGGGCAGCCCGACTGGCACGAGCTGAGGAAGTCGCCCGGCATCGGCGCCGCGGCGGGGAGGAACGTGCCGCTCTGCTGGTTGGCGTAGCCGACCGAAGTGCCCGGCGTGAGCCACGTCGTGTGCTCGAAGTGCAGGCCCTGGAAGGCGATTCCGCGCACCGGGTCGTCGTAGGTGCCGCTGATCTGCAGCAGCGACGTCAGCCGGGGGAGCTCGACGTCGTGGTCGCCGGGCACCCAGCCGGCCGGTGCCTTGTAGTAGAGCTTGCCGGCATCCGGGTCCAGGTACCACTGGCCGGCGTTCTTCAGGAACGAGTAGGAGTTCTCCAGGAACAGCTGACCGCCCCCGAAGGGCTTGGCGAGGGTGTCGTAGCCCCAGTTGTTGTTGTTCCACGCGGGTTGCCGCATGACGATCGAGGTGCCGCCGACGTGGTCGACGGGGGCGTACCGGTCGGTGAAGGAGTTCTGGCTCTCCACCTCGATCCGGTCCTGCCGCGGCAGCGTGGCGAGGTAGTTCAGCGCGGAGTTCACGATGGTCATGCCGCTGGTGGTGATCTGCACGTCGCCGCGCGAGATCGGGATCGCCGCGCGCGGCGCCAGCGCCCCGTCCACGAACAGCTGCCGCGAGTCGGTGCCCTGCGGGACGGTGGCCGCCCAGATGTTCTGGCCGGCGTCCTGCACCGCCCAGCCGGTGACCTGCGTACCGCCGGAGAGGATCGGTGCCTGACCGGCGGCGGCCTGCCAGGTGACGGTGTGGCCGTTCTGCCCCGAGTCGGCGCTGGTGAACTTCAGCGGGGCGGACAGCCGGTACGTGCCGCCGGCGAGCTGCACGACCACGTCGGAAGCCCCCGACTGGGCGCGGGCCAGCTGCTGGGCCTTCGCCGGGGTGGCGACCGGGCGGTCGGGGGTGCCGGGGTTGGCGTCGTCGCCGGTGGGTGCCACGGCGATGGTGACGGTCGCGGCGTGGGCGGGCGGCGCGGCCACCGCGGTCACCAGGAGGGCGGTGACGAGCGCGGCGGCCGCGGATCCGGGGCGCGGCGGCATGGCGGGAACCTCTCCGGGGACGGGACGGTCCACAGTGGATCGGACGGGCCGAGGGGCAGGATGTGTACGACTCATACGAGGTCATCGGGTGACCGGCGTCAAGGGGTGCGCCGGCGCGGTATCCGCGTTCGACACATTCAACTGTGGTAACGCATGTAAGTTTCATTCCGGCTCCCGGCGGTGTTGACCGCACGCTGGTGTGGCGAGGTACAGTCACACGCCGGTGCCGGTGAGTCATACTCATCCGGTGACTCGTGACGAGGAAACCGCGCCGCCTGCCCCGTACCGGCCCGGCTACGAAGTCGTGGCCGAGCAGATCCTGCACCTGATCGCCGAGCTGGACCTGAAACCCGGCGACCGGATGCCGACCGAGGTCGAGCTGGCGGCGCGGATGGGAACCAGCCGGACCGTGGTGCGGGAGGCCGTCAAGATCCTCTCGGCGATCGGCCGGGTGCGAGCGCACAAGGGACGTGGGCTGTATGTGTCCGACGACGAGGGCATGCTCGGTGCGCCCCGGTGGGGCGGCTTCTTCCTGCCCGCCGACCTCGACCACGTCTACATGCTCTTCGAGTTCCGCCGGGTCCAGGAGACCGCCGCCGGCCGGCTGGCGGCGGCGAACGCCACCCCGGTCGAGCTGCGTGCGATCGAGGCCGCCGCCGAGACCTGCCGTCGCGGTCACCTGACCGGGCAGAGCGCGCTGTTCGACCGCGGCGACGACGACTTCCACCTCGCGATCGCCACCGCGTCCCACAACCAGTTCCTCGTCGCGGCCGTGCGCGAAGCCCGCCGCCTGCAACGCCAGACGAACATCATCGGGATGTCCGGCGCGGTCGGCGGGCACGCGTCGGCGGCGGTCGAAGAACACGCGGCCATCCACCGGGCCGTCCGGGACGGCGACCCGGACGGGGCGGCGCTGGCGGTCGCCACCCACCTCGACAACACCCTGGAGGACTACCGGCGGGAAATCCAGCGTCGCCTCTTCGACCGATGAGCACGGCACCGTCGTGCTCATTCCTTTGTGGACTCGGTGCGGCCGCGTAAGTTTCACCACGCATTGACCTTTGCCGCCAAGCACTCTTATCTTGGCTCTTGCCCGTTCGGCGGGTAGCCGAACGATTCCGGAGCGCGCACCCCGCGCGCTCCTCGCGCTCCTGAAGAGGAGTACCCGTGACGACGCTGTCTCGTGCTCTCCGCGCGGTTGTCCTGCTCGCCGCACTGGTCCTGGGGTTCGCGGCCCCCGTCGCCGCCGCGCCCGCGGCGGCCTTCAAGGTGCTGGTGTTCTCCAAGACCACCGGCTTCCGGCACGACTCCATCCCCGCCGGGATCGCCGCGATCCGGGAACTGGGCCAGCAGAACGACTTCGCGGTGGACGCCACCGAGGACGACTCCACGTTCACCGACGCCGGCCTGGCCCCGTACGCCGCCGTGGTCTTCCTTTCCACGACCGGCGACCCGGTCGGCACCCAAGCCGGGAAGGACGCCTTCCGGCGCTACATCGAGCACGGCGGCGGATTCGCCGGCATCCACGCCGCGTCCGACAGCGGGTACGACTGGACGTGGTACGGCCAGCTCGTCGGCGCCTACTTCAAGCAGCACCCCGCGCAGCAGAACGCCCTCGTCAAGGTGGAGGACCCGAACCACCCGTCCACGCAGGGGTTGCCGGCGCAGTACACCCACTTCGACGAGTGGTACGACTTCCGGGCGAACCCGCGGCCGTCGGTCCACGTCCTGACCACTGTGGACGAATCGAGCTACTCGGGTGGCACGATGGGCGCGGACCACCCCACCACGTGGTGCCACGACTTCGACGGCGGCCGGGCCTGGTACACCGGCATGGGCCACACGATCGAAAGTTTCGGGGAAGCGAACTTCCGGCACCTGCTGCTGGGCGGGATCCGGACCGCGGCCGGGGCCGTCCCCGCCGACTGCTCGGTCGCCACGACGCCGCCGCCGTCGGGCAAGCAGATCGTGGGCGCGCAGTCGGGCCGGTGCGTGGAGGTGCCGAACGCCTCGACGGCCAACGGGACGCAGGTGCAGCTGCGGGATTGCGTGGCGGGCCAGCCGAACCAGACGTGGACCTACACCGCGGCCAAGCAGCTGACGGTGTACGGGAACAAGTGCCTGGACGCTTCCGGCCGGGGCACGACCAACGGCACGCCGGTGATCATCTGGGACTGCACCGGGCAATCCAATCAGCAGTGGAATGTTAGCGCGAACACGATTACCGGTGTCCAATCGAACCTCTGCTTGGACGCCTCCGGCCGCGGCACGGCCAATGGCACGAAGATCATCCTCTGGTCCTGCAGCGGGCAGGCCAACCAGCAGTGGACCCTGCGCTGAACCCCTCGCACCACCCGGCTGCTTCGAGGAGACCTGTCATGTCCGGATTTTCCGCGCTGCGCCGCGGCGCGCTGGCGGTGGCCGGGGTAGTGGCCGCCGCGCTGGTCCCCGTCCTCGCGACCCCCGCGGGGCAAGCCGCGGCGGCCCTGCCGCCCGACTCGAAGTTCCAGAAGGTCACCCTGCACACCGAGACGTCCAACCCGATGGCGCTGGACGTCGCCCCGGACGGGCGGGTGTTCTACATCGACCGGCTCGGGGACGTGAAGGTCGTCAAGCCGAACGGCACCGCGGTCCTCTCGACGCACCTCGACGTCTTCACGGCCAACGAGTCCGGCGGGCTCAACATCGCCGTGGACCCGGGTTTCGCGACGAACCAATGGGTGTACGTCTACTACTCGCCGAACAACGCCGGCAACGTCGACCGGCTGAGCCGCTTCACCGTCACCGGCGACACGATCGACCGGTCGACCGAGAAGGTCGTGCTGGACGTGCCGGTGCAGCGGGCCGAATGCTGCCACCACGGCGCGGGGATGGTCATCGACAAGAACAACGGGAACCTGTGGCTGTCGCTGGGGGACAACACCAACCCGTTCGCCTCGGACGGCTACAGCCCGCTCGACCGGCGGTCCGGCCGCGCGTACTGGGACGCCGAACGCACCGCGGGCAACACCAACAGCCTGTCCGGCAAGGTCCTGCGGATCCACCCGGAGGCCAACGGCACCTACACGATCCCTTCGGGCAACCTGTTCCCGCCCGGAACGGCGAACACCCGCCCGGAGATCTACATGATGGGTGAACGCAACCCGTTCCGGATGGGCCTCGACCCGAAGACCGGCTACCCCCTGGTCGCCAACTACGGCCCGGACGCGCAGAACGCCAGCTCGACCCGCGGCCCGCAGAACACCGTGGAATGGGACGTCGTCAGCAAGCCCGGCAACGCGGGCTGGCCGTTCTGCATCGGCCCCAACCTGCCCTACAACCAGTACGACTTCGCCACCGGCACCTCCGGGGCGAAGTTCGACTGCGCCGGCGGCCCCACGAACAGCTCGCCGAACAACACCGGCCTGAGCAAGCTGCCGCCGGCCATCCCGGCGCAGGTGTACTACCACTACACCGCCGACCCCGCGCACTTCCCGCAGCTCTCCGGTGGCGCGCCGATGGCGGGCCCCGTCTACCGGTTCGACCCGAACCTCGCCTCCACCCGCAAGTGGCCGGCTGACTTCGACGGGCGGGCGGTCTTCGCCGAGTGGAACACCAGCTCGATGTACACCTTCCAGCTCGACAGCGGCGGCACGAACGTCACCTCGATCGACCCGCTGCTGCCGTCGGTGAAGTTCAACCGGCCGATGGACTTCAAGTTCGGCCCGGACGGCGCGCTCTACGTCATCGAATGGGGCACCGGCTACGGCGGCGGGAACAGCGACGCGTCCATCGACCGGGTCGACTACCTCGGCGGCGGCTCGGCCGCGCCGGTCGCGAAGGCCGCCGCGGACCGCACCAGCGGCCCGGCCCCGCTCACCGTGAACTTCTCCAGCGCCGGCTCGGCCGACCCGGGCGGCTCGGCGTTGAGCTACAGCTGGAACTTCGGGGACGGCACCACGTCCACCGCGGCGAACCCGAGCCACACCTTCGCCGCCGGGAACTACACCGCCGTGCTCACCGTGACGAACTCGGCCGGGGCCACCGGAACCGCGAGCGTCGCGATCACCGCGGGCAACACGGCGCCGTCGGTCACCATCACCACCCCACCGGCCGGCGGGCTGTTCGAGTGGGGCGACAAGGTGCACTTCGCCGTCACGGTCACCGATCCCGAGGACGGCACGATCGACTGCTCGCAGGTCACCGTCCAGGCCTACCTCGGCCACGACGAGCACGGGCACCCGCTCGACCAGTACCACGGCTGCACCGCCGACGTGCAGACCACGCTTTCCTCGGGGCACAGCGAAAACGACAACATCTTCTACGTCGTCGAAGCGTCCTACACGGACAAGGGCGGTGCCGGGGGAGCGGGCCCGATCACCACTCGGGCCCAGGCGATCCTGCAACCCGAGATGAAGCAGGCCGAGTTCTTCACCGCCACCGGCCGCACCGCGGACGGGAAGGGCACCGACACCCCGGGCGTCACCGTGGAGGCCGCCACCGACCCGATGGGCGGCGGCAGCAGCGCGGCGTTCGTCCAGGACGGCGACTGGTGGTCGTTCGACCCGATCGCACTGGACAACATCACCGGGCTGCACGTCCGGGCGTCCTCGGGCGGCTCCGGCGGCACGCTCGAGGTGCGCCGCAACGCGCCGGACGGCGCGCTGGTCACCTCGGTGCCGATCACCGGCACCGGCGGCTGGCAGAACTGGCAGGACTTCGCGGTCAGCCTGACGAGCCCGCCGACCGGCACCGGCAAGCTCTACTTCGTGGCCCGCAACCCGGCCGGCCAGAGCGGCGCCGCCTACCTGTTCAACGTCAACTGGGTGCACTTCACCGGCGCCGGCGTCGGCCAGCCGGGCACCCCGGCCGCGGGCAAGCAGATCGTGGGGACGCAGTCCGGCCGGTGCGTCGAGGTGCCGAACTCCTCGACGGCCAACGGGACCCAGGTGCAGCTGCGCGACTGCGGCAGCCAGGCCGCCAACCAGCTGTGGACCTACACCAGCGGCAAGCAGCTGGTGGTCTACGGGAACAAGTGCCTGGACGCGTCCGGGCAGGGCACGGCCAACGGCACGCAGGTCATCATCTGGGACTGCCACAACCAGGTGAACCAGCAGTGGAACGTCAACGCCAACGGCACCATCACCGGCGTCCAGTCGGGGTTGTGCGTCGACGCGAACGCCCAGGGCACGGCCAACGGCACGAAGATCATCCTCTGGTCCTGCGGCGGCCAGGCCAACCAGCAGTGGAGCCTGCGATGAAACGTCTGCTCGTGTTCCTCCTCCTCTGGCCGCTCGCGGTGGTCTTCGCGACCGCCGCGCCGGCCGAGGCCGCCACGCTGACCCGCGTCACCGGGTTCGGCGCCAACCCGACCAACCTCGGCATGTACCTGTACGTGCCGGACAACGTGGCCCCCAAACCGGCGCTGCTCGTGCTGGTGCACTACTGCGGTGGCTCGGCCGGCGCGATCTTCAACGGCAACGGGCACGACTACGCGACGGCGGCCGACCGTTACGGCTACGTCGTCGTCGTGCCCGAGGCGACCCGGGACGGCCACTGCTTCGACGTATCGACGAAAGCGGGCCTGACGCGCGACGGCGGCAGCGACTCCACCGGCATCATGGCGATGGTGGCCTGGACCCGCCAGCACTACAACGTGGACCCGGGCCGGATCGTGGTCAGCGGCTTCTCCTCGGGAGCCATGATGACCAACGTCCTCGCCGCCGAATACCCCGACGTCTTCGCCGCCGGTGCCGCGTTCTCCGGCGTGCCCGCCGGCTGCTTCGCGACCACCGACGGCTCGCTCTGGAACAGCCAGTGCGCGGGCGGGAACGTCATCAAGTCCGCGCAGCAGTGGGCCGACCAGGCCCACGCCATGTACCCCGGCTACTCGGGCAGCTACCCGCGGATGCAGCTGTGGCACGGGAACCAGGACACCACCCTGGCCTACCCGAACTACGGCGAAGAGATCAAGCAGTGGACCGCGCTGCGCGGGCTGAGCCAGACGCCGTCGGCCACCGACCACCCGCAGTCGTCGTGGACCCGGAACCGCTACGGCGGCACCGGCACCCAGGCGCCCGTCGAGGGCATCACGATCGCGGGGACCGGCCACACCCTGCCCCAAGCCGGGATGCTCGCGTACGCCATCTCGTTCCTCGGCCTCGACGCCGGTGGGAGCGCGACGACCGGCTCGCCGGTGCGGTCGGTGGCCGCGGGCCGGTGCCTGGACGTGCCGGGCCAGTCGACCACCCAGGGCACGCGCCTGCAGGTCTGGGACTGCCACGGCGGCGCGAACCAGACGTGGACCGCGACGGCGGCCGGGGAGCTGACCGTCTACTCCGGTGGCTCGCTGCGCTGCCTCGACGCCGAAGGCGCCGGGACCACGCCCGGCACGGCCGCGATCATCTGGGCGTGCCACGGCGGCGCCAACCAGAAGTGGCAGGTCAATTCCGACGGGACGATCACCGGGACGCAGTCGGGGCTCTGCCTGGAACTCGCGGGCGCGACCGGGAACGGCACCGCCGTCCGGCTCGGGACCTGCACCCACGCCACCACCCAGCAATGGACCCGGAACTGACCGGGGAAAGGAGCGCACGCGATGAGGTTCAGACGTCTGCTCACGTCGGCCGCGATCGGGGCGCTGCTGATGACGCCCGCGATCGGCACCGCCCAGGCCGCCGTCCCCCGTGCGGCGGCGGCGGCGGGCACCGCGGGGTGCGGGACCGCTCCCGGCCTGGCCAGCGGTAGTCACACGATCTCCAGCGGCGGCCAGAACCGCAGCTACATCCTGCGGGTGCCGTCGAACTACGACAGCTCCCACCCGTACCGGCTGTTCGTCGGGCTGCACTGGCGCGGGGGCACGGCCAACGACGTCGACTCCGGCGGGACCGACGGCTACAACTGGTCCTACTACGGGCTCCGGCGCCTCGCCGACAGCGCGGGCAACACCACGATCTTCGTGGCGCCCCAGGGCAACGGCAACGGCTGGGCCAACCCGGGCGGCCAGGACGTCACCTTCATCGACGACCTGCTGAGGCAGCTCGAGTCGGCGTTGTGCGTCGACACCTCGCAGGTGTTCGCGGGCGGCTTCAGCTACGGCGGCGCCATGAGCTACGCGCTCGCCTGCGCCCGGCCGACGGTCTTCCGCGCGGTCGCCGTCTACTCCGGGGCCAACCTCAGCGGCTGCAGCGGCGGCACCCAGCCGGTCCCGTACATCGGCATGCACGGCATCGGGGACAACGTCCTGCCCATCGCGTCCGGCCGTGCGCTGCGCGACCAGTTCGTCCGGAACAACGGGTGCACGCCGCAGAACCCGCCGGAGCCGTCGAGCGGCAGCCACACCCACATCGTCACGGCGTACGCCGGCTGCCGGGCCGGGTACCCGGTGGTCTGGGCCGCGTTCGACGGCGGCCACGACCCCGGCCCGCGCGACGGGTGCACCTGCAGTGGCTGGCAGACCTGGACGTCGGGCGAGGTGTGGAAGTTCTTCACGCAGTTCGACTCGTCGACCCCGCCGTCCGGCTCGCCGGTGCAGGTCGGGGTGAACTACACCCTGGCGGCCGAGCACAGCGGCAAGCTCCTGGACATCAGCGGCGTCTCGACCGCGGCCGGCGCCCTGCTGCAGCAGTGGACGGCCACCGGCGGGCAGAACCAGCAGTTCGACTTCCTCGACTCCGGCGACGGCTACTACCGCGTCCGGGCCCACCACAGCGGCCTGGTGCTCCAGGTGGCAGGCTCGGGCACCGGCGCGGACATCAGCCAGCAGCCGGACTCCGGGGCCGCCGCGCAGCAGTGGCGCGTGGTCGACCTCGGCGGCGGGGTGATCGGCCTGGTCAGCCGCCTGAGCGGGCTGACGATGGACGTGTGGGGCGCCTCGACCGCCGACGGCGCGCGGATCTCCCAGTGGACGGCCACCGGAGGGGCCAACCAGCGGTTCCGGGTCCAGCGCGCCTGAATTCGCGCTGCCCGGCGGTATCCTCCAACGAGCCCTTGCAGAGACAACGAAGTCTTGGGAGAGCGAACGTGTCGTCCGTCGAGTTGCCCCAGCTCCGTCCGACCCTGGCCGACGTCGCGCGGGCGGCCGGGGTGTCGACCGCCACCGCGTCCCGCGTGCTCAACGGCTTTCCCCGGGTCCGGCCGAAAACGCGCAAGCAGGTGGAGTCCGCGATGTCGGCTCTCGGGTACGCCCGGCAGAGAGCCGCGCGGGCGACCGCCGGACGCACCGGCTCGGTCGCGCTGGTCGTGTGCGAGGAGGTGCTGCGGCTGTTCGCCGATCCGTTCTTCGCCCGCATCTCGGCCGGCGCGGGGAAGGAGCTGACCGAGGCCGGCCTGCAGCTCGTGCTGCTCACCGTGCCCGCGACGGAGAACTACCAGGCCCCGGTGCTGCGGTACCTCGACGGCGGCCACGTCGACGGGGCCCTCGTCGTCGGCATGCACGGCCGCCGTCCGCTCGACCTGGACTGGCTCGGCATCCCGGTGGTGTTCGGCGGCCGCCCGGTCGGCGGCGGGGGCTGCTCGTCGTACGTCGACGTGGACAACCGGGGTGGTGCGCAGCGGGCCACCCAGCGCCTCATCGACGCCGGACGGCGCACCGTGGCGACCATCGCCGGCCCCCAGGACATGACCGCGGGGGTGGACCGGCTGCTCGGCTACCGGCAGGCGGTGGTGGGCGCCGGCCAGGCTGACCGCGGCCTGGTGGTGTTCGGGGACTTCGGCCAGGCGTCCGGCGAGCACGCCACCACCCGGCTGCTGGACCGCAGGCCGCACGTCGACGCCATCTTCGCCGCCTCCGACATGATGGCGGTCGGTGCGATGCGGGCGCTGCACCGCGCCGGCCGCCGGGTGCCCGGCGACGTGGCCGTCATCGGGTTCGACGACCTGCCGATCGGCCGCCGGA
Organism: Amycolatopsis sp. SID8362; assembly: GCF_010550475.1. Classification (NCBI taxonomy): domain Bacteria; kingdom Bacillati; phylum Actinomycetota; class Actinomycetes; order Pseudonocardiales; family Pseudonocardiaceae; genus Amycolatopsis; species Amycolatopsis sp. SID8362. The sequence goes on along the minus strand of NZ_JAAGNB010000734.1, from coordinate 18,501 downwards.
CGGACCCGCCGCTCACCACCGTCCGCCAGCCGATCGAAGAGATGGGCGCCCGGATGACGGGCGAGCTGCTCGCGATGCTCGGCGGCTCGGCGGCGCCCCGCTGTGCCGTGCTGGACACCAAGCTCATCCTGCGCGCGACCGCTTGACCATTGCTGTTAGCGCTAACATTCCGAAGGAGAACCCGTGACCAATCGAGTCAACCCGGTGCGCGCCGTCCTGGTGCTGGCCGCGGTGCTGGCGGCCGCGCTGACCGGCGCGGCACCGGCGTCCGCGGCGACGACGACCCTCACGAGCGTGGCGTCGGGGCGGTGCCTGAACGTGAAGGGTGGCGTCGACACGGCGGGCACGGCGCTGGAGATCCGGGACTGCACCGGTCAGGCGAGCCAGGCCTTCGAGTTCACCTCCGCCGGGGAGCTGCGGGCGATGAGCGGCACGCGGTGCGTGGACGCCTACGGCAACCAGACGGCGCCGGGGACGGCGGTGATCATCTGGACGTGCACCGGCGGGGCGAACCAGCAGTGGCGGCAGAACTCCGACGGGACGGTCACCGGGGTCCAGTCGGGGCTGTGCCTCGACGTGAACGGCGCCGCGACGGCCAACGGCACCGCGGTCATCCTCTGGACGTGCCACGGCCAGAGCAACCAGCGGTGGACCACCGGCAGTTCGGTGCCCACCGGCACGGGTCCGTGCGACATCTACGCGTCGGGCGGGACGCCGTGCATCGCCGCGCACAGCACGGTTCGCGCGCTCTACGGCGCCTACAGCGGCAACCTGTACCAGGTCCGGCGCGCGTCCGACAACGCGACGCGCGACATCGGCGTCGTGGCGGCGGGCGGTGCCGCGGACGCCGCGGGCCAGGACTCGTTCTGCGCCAACACGTCCTGCGTCACGACGGTCGTCTACGACCAGTCCGGGCGGGGGAACGACCTGTGGTACCAGGGATCGAGCGTGGTTCCGGGCTCCAGCCAGAGCAGCCCGGCGAAATCGACCACGGAGTCGCTGACGATCGGCGGCCGGAAGGCCTATTCGCTGTACATCAACCCGGGCAACAGCTACTGGCGCGACGGCCACCTGACCGGCGTGCCCACCGGCAGCGCGCCCGAGGGCATGTACATGGTGACCAGCGGAACGCACGTCAACAGCGGCTGCTGCTTCGACTACGGCAACAGCGAAACGACCCGCAAGGCCGACGCCGCCGGCGCGATGGACGCCCTCAACTTCGGCAAGCAGTGCTGGTTCGGCGGCTGCTCCGGCACCGGCCCGTGGGTCCAGGCCGACCTCGAGTGGGGCCTGTACCCCGGCGGCAGCCAGACGTGGAACCCGAACCAGCGGGCGTTCGGCAGCAAGTTCGTCACGGCGGTGCTGAAGAACAACGGCACCTCGCGCTTCGCGATCAAGGGCAGCGACGCCCAGTCCGGCAGCTTGACGACCCTGTGGGACGGCAACCTCCCGAACGGCTACAGCCCGATGAAGAAGCAGGGCGCGATCGTGCTGGGCAGCGGTGGTGATTGCTGCAAGCCGGGCGGCGGCGCGAACTTGAGCGCGGGGACGTTCTACGAAGGGGCGATGGTGGCGGGTTATCCGTCGGATGCGACGGAGAGCGCGGTACAGGCGAACGTCGTCGCGGCGGGGTACCGCTGAGGCTCTGTTCCGGGGAGAGCCGAACGCCCGGGCCGCGCTGGACGGCCCGGGCGTTCGGCTTGCCGGGTCAGCGAAGGTGACTGCCTGGGCGCTCTGGCGAAGTCAGGCCGGAGCGGCCGGCCCTGGGGCGGTCGGCCCCCGGCAAAGTCGGGCAGCACGGCCGATCCGCCCATCCGAGATGTCATGAAAGGGTCGTTCATCTCGCCAGACGACATGAATGACCCTTTCATGACATCCCGGCGACGCCGGGCAGACCACGCGGCCGGCCTGCGGCCGGTCACCGGCTCGCCGGCGCGACTTTGCCGGACCCCTGACCCGAGACGTAGTGAATGACTCATTCATGTCGTCCGACGACATGAATGAGTCATTCATGACACCGCAGCTCGCCGCGACGCCGCCGATGTGGGTGACCGGTCACGAGGCAATCCCGTGCTCCTGACCGAACCTCAACGCGGCAACCAGCGCGGCTACTGAGAAAACCCCAATGTGGCGTTGGGTGCGTCCGGGACCAGCGCGAACTTGACCGTGGGGACGTTCTGCGAAGGGTCAGCGGACGGAACAGGCAGCGCCGTTGAGCGCGAAGGCCGTCGGCGCGGCCGGGTCGCCCGTGTGGGTGGCCTGGAAGCCGATCGTGGTCGAGGCGTTCGGGGCGAGGACCGGGTTGTAGGCGGCGTTGCGCGCCGTCACCTGGCCCGAGGCGGGGGCGTAGGTGGCGCCCCAGCCCGACGTGATCCGCTGGCCGGCCGGCAGGGTGAAGGCGAGGGACCAGCCGTCGATCGGCGCGCTGCCGGTGTTCGTGATGGTGATGTTCTCCGTCAAGCCGGTGTTCCACGCGGACACGGTGGCCGCGACCGCGCACGAGCCGGCCGGGTCCGTGACCGTGCCGGTCAGCCCGAAGAACGCGATGGCACGGGCGGCCATGCCGGTGGAGGGCAGGCTGTGCCCGGCGCCTTCGATGCTGTACGCCTCCACGGTGTCGCCGTACCGGCGGCGCTGCCAGCCGGGCTGCGGGGTGTCAGTGGCCGTCGGTGTCTGGCTCAGTCCGAAGACATCCGTCCACTGCTCGATCTCCTCCTGCAGCAGCGAGTAGGGCACCAGGGTGTCGGCGGTGCCGTGCCACAGCTGGACGCGCGGACGGAGGCCGCTGTAGCCCGGGTACGCCTGGCGGACGGCGTCGCCCCACTGCTGCGGGGTCCGGTTCATGCTGCCGCCGGTGCACTTGCTGGTGCCCGGCGGGTAGTCCGCGGCGCCGGCGAAGCAGTCGAAGGGCACGCCCATGAAAGCCGCGCCGGCCCGGAACACGTCGGGGTAGAGGGCGAGCATTTCGTTGGTCATCATGCCGCCGGAGGAGGAGCCGGTGGCGAACACCCGGTCCGGGTCGGCGCCGTAGTGCTGTTCGGCGTAGGTCACCATCGAAACGATCGAGACCGGGTCACTGCCGCCGCCGCGGTGCTTGGCCGCGTCGGACCACGTGTCGAAGCACTTCCCGAAGCCGGCCTCCTGCTCGGCGCTGGGGTAGATGACGAGGAACCCGTACCGGTCGGCCAGCGACGCGAATTCGCTGCCCGAGTAGAAGCCGGGGCCCGAGCCGCCGCAGCCGTGCATGGCGACCACGACCGCCGGTCGGGCGGGGTGCGAGTCGGGCACGTAGACGTGCATGCGCATCCCGCCCGGGTTGTCGCCGAAGCCGGTCACCTCCACGAGGGAAGCGGCCGCCGCGGGCGGGGCGGCGATCCCCGTGACGGCGAGCAACAGAACGGCGGCGAGCGTGGTTTTCAGTCCGGCCATCGTGGTTCTCCTTCCATCGGTTCGGACGCACCCATGTGGCCTTCGGTGCGTCAGACGCACCGAAGGCCACCTTGGGGCGCTTCCGCCGGGGAGGCGTCAGACGCGGCTCCACCGCTGGTTCGCCTGCCCGTTGCAGCTCCACAGGATCGCGTGCGTCCCGTTAGCGGTGGCCGCCCCTTCGGCGTCCAGGCACAGTCCGGAATGGACGTTCCGCACCGACCCGTCCGCGCCGAACGTCCACTTCTGGTTGTCCTGCCCGGTGCACGGCCAGCTGATCACCCGCGTGCCGTTGGTGGTGCCCTGGTGGTCGGCGTCGAGGCACTTGTCGCCGAACACGCGCACTTCGCCGTTCGCCCAGCTGGTCCACAGCTGGTTCGCCGCGGTCTGGCAGTCCCAGATCAGCGTGCCCGCGCCGGCTGCTGTCGACGCGTTATCGACGTCGAGGCAACGCCCGGAACCCGCCCCGCGCAGGCGGGACGTCGTGGCGGCCAGCGGGGTGCCGCCGGACACCCGGTACGCCGCGGCGCCGTGGGCGGGCACGCTCGCGCTGATCGCGCCGCCGGTCGAGGACGTCGCGCCGGTCCAGAGGTCGGTCAGGGTGAACGCCGTGCCGGACAGTCCGATCTGCGCCGCGGTCGTGCTCACCGTGGCCGTGGCGCCGCCGCGGTTGAGCAGCCCGACCGCGACCGAGCCGTCGGACAGGGGCTTGGCGAAGACCTCGACGTCGCCGTCGTCGCGGACGCGGCGGCCGCCCGCGCCGAGCTGGTCCTGGTCGACCGCCAGCAGCCGCGGGTTGCGCAGCACCGCGCTGATGTCGGCCGACATCGTGCGGATGTCGTTGCCCGCCATCAGCGGCGCCGCCATGAGCGCCCACAGGGTGAAGTGCGCGCGGGATTCGGTCAGGGACAGCCCGGGCCTGCCGACCACGAGCATGTCCGGGTCGTTCCAGTGGCCGGGGCCGGCCTGCGCGGCCAGCGGGGCGGTGACGTCGAGGACGTTGCCCACGCCCATCGGGTAGCTGTTGGTGTTGCCGTTCTGCCAGATGTCGAGGAGGTCCTCGGTGGTGCGCCAGAGGTCCGCGACCTGGCCCCAGTCGTACTTGTCGCCGGTGATGGCGTGGTAGCTGTTGGGGTTGATGCTGTAGACGATCGGGCGCCCGGTGGCGCGCACCGCGTCGCGCATCACCGAGAACCGGGCGACCTGCTCGTCGCGCGTGCCGGCGGGGGAGCACCAGTCGTACTTGAGGTAGTCCACGCCCCAGGACGCGAACGTGCGGGCGTCCTGGGCCTCGTGCCCCTGGCTGCCGGTGGACCCGGGGTAGGTACCGGTCCGCTGGGCGCAGGTCCGATCGGTCGGCACCTGGTAGATGCCGAACTTCAGGCCCCGGCTGTGGATGTAGTCGCCCAGCGCTTTCATGCCGTTCGGGAACTTCGACGCGTTGGCGCGCAGCGCGCCCTGGGAGTCGCGTTGCGGGTCGAACCAGCAGTCGTCGACGACGACGTACTGGTAGCCCGCGTCCTTCATCCCCGACGAGACCATCGCATCGGCCGCCTGGCGGACGGCGGTCTCGGTGACGCCGCAGCCGAAGCTGTTCCAGCTGTTCCAGCCCAGCGGCGGGGTCAGCGCCGGGCTGCCGGGCGCGGCCGTGGCGGTCGTCGGGACGGTGACCACGGCCAGTGCGGCGGCCGCGGCGGTGAGCAGGTGGCGCAGTCGAACGGGCATCGTCGCCCCTTTCCGGGAGTCGTCAGGCGGCGAACTGCCACCAGTTCACGTTGAACAGGTAACCGCTGCCGCCGGTGAACCGGAGGTACAGGTCGTGGGTCCCGGTGGCTCCGCTGACCGGGCAGGACACGCTCGTCCACGTCTGCCAGCCGCCGGTGCCCCCGACGGTGCAGGTGCCGGCCAGGGTGCCGCCGGTGCTGTCCAGCCGCAGCTCGATCCGCCCGCCGGCCGCCGCTGAGGCGACCCGCGCGGTGAAGGACCGGGCGCCGGCACCGAACGCGGCGCCCTTGACCTTGATCCAGTCCCCGTTCTCGAGGTAGCCGACGTTCATCCCGCCTTCGCTGGACGGCTCGGTCTCCACGCCGGACTCCCAGGCGATCGTCTCCGCTTCCTGCCGCGTGTACGGGTTGAGCGTCCCGACTTGCGGTGCTCCGGTCGTGGTCATGTTGATCGTCGGGATCGAGCCGTCGGCGTTGTAGGCGAACTTCTCCACGGCCACCGAGCGCGTGTAGCCACCGCCGCCCGGCAAAGCGCCGTTGTGGTAGAAGAAGTACGAACCGCCGTTGAAGTCGATCACGCCCGGGTGGTTGGTGAAGCTGCTGCCCTGGGTGGGCATGACCGTCCCGCGGTAGGTCCACGGCCCGGTGGGGCCGGGCGCGGTCGAGTAGCCGATGAACTCGGAGCAGCACTTCGCCGCGAAAACGTTGTAGTACAAGCCGTTGCGCTTGTAGACCCAGGGCCCTTCCTCGAACAGCGTCGGCCGGCTCGTGTTTCCCGTGCGCGTGCCGAACCCGGCCGTGGTGAGCGGGATCTGGGTGACCGCGCCGGAGTAGGAGATCATGTCGGGGTTCAGCTTCACGTACCACAGGTGCGGGTTGCCCCAGTACAGGTAAGCCTGCCCGTCGTCGTCGACGAACACGGTGGGGTCGAACTCGCCGTTGGCGACGAGCGGGTGCCCGAGCGCGTCGCTGAACGGCCCGGTCGGGCTGTTCGACACGGCCACGCCGATGCCCATGGCGCCGGTCGCCCGGACCGTCATCGGGACGTACCAGTAGAACTTGCCGTTCCGGTACACGGTCTGGCCGGCCCACGCGTTGGCGCTCGCCCAGGTGAAGCTGGCCAGGTTCAGCGGTGATCCGTGGTCGGTCCAGTTCACCATGTCCGCCGACGACCACACCCGCCATTCCTTCATGGTGAAGGTCGTCGAGGCGTCTTCGTCGTGGCCGGTGTAGAGGTAGACGCGGCCGTTGTACACCAGCGGCGCCGGATCGGCGGTGTAGATCGTCTGGATGATCGGGTTGTCCGCCGCGGCGACGGCCGGGAACAGCCCGAGCGCGCACAACAGTGCGACGACGAGGGTGACGACTTTCACGGGTGCTCCTTCGATTTGCGGTCGCCGTTGCGCGCGCTCCGAGGCCAGGCGAGGAGCAGTTTGGCACGCCGATGTTCACGCTCACAAGCATTTGCCGCAGCGCGTGAAAGTTACACCTCCGCCCGTGCGGTTCACGCTGGGAGTTCGGCGCGTTCCCCGTTTCCCGCCCCGGGAAAGGCTTGACCGCCGGCCTCGCGCGAGCCTACACAGAACGTGTTAGCGCTAACTTATTTCGGCTCCGAGGAGGCTCCCCGACATGCCCGAGTTCAGCCGTCGCACAGCACTGGGCCTGATCACGGTGGGTGGCGCGGCGGCGGCCGGTCTCCTGCGCGGGGGCATCGCCGCCGCCACCGCCGGGCCGAGCAGCTACACGCCTGCCTGGTCGTCGGTCGACCAGCACCCGCCCGCCGCGGAGTGGTTCCAGGACGCCAAGTTCGGCATCTACTTCCACTGGGGCGTCTTCAGCGTCCCCGCGTTCGGCAACGAGTGGTACCCGCGCAACATGTACATCAGCGGGTCCAGCGAGAACAACCACCACAAGGCCGTCTACGGCGACCCGTCGGCGTGGCCGTACCACAACTTCGTCAACGGGGCCCGCGACAAGGCAGGCAACTGGGTGCAGTTCGCGCCGAAGCTCAAGTCCGCGGGCGGGAACTTCGACCCGGCGGAGTGGGCGCAGCTGTTCGCCGACGCCGGCGCGAAGTTCGCCGGACCGGTCGCCGAGCACCACGACGGCTTCTCCATGTGGAACAGCGCCGTCAACGAATGGAACTCCGTCGCCAAGGGGCCGCGGCTGGACCTCGTGCGGCTGCACGCCGACGCGATCCGCGCCCGGGGCCTGAAGTTCATGGTGTCGCTGCACCACGCCTACCACTTCACCGGCTACTACGACCACGTGCCCGCGCAGTCGGACGCGAGCCTGCGCAAGCTGTACGGCCAGCTGGGTTCGGCGGCGGAAAACCAGCTCTGGTACGACAAGCTGGCCGAGGTGATCGACGGCTACCAGCCCGACCTGCTGTGGCAGGACTTCAACCTGTCCCGCGTCGACGAGTCCCGGCGGCTGAACTTTCTTGCGTACTACTACAACAAGGCCGTCGCGTGGAACAAGGACGTCGTCGCGACCTACAAGGACGGGTTGAACAACCGCGGCGAGGTCTTCGACTTCGAGCGCGGCGGCCCGGGGGACATCCAGAACCCGTACTGGCTGACCGACGACAGCATCTCCAGCTCCAGCTGGTGCTACACGACCGGCATCGGCTACTACTCGATGAAGGCGATGCTGCACTCGCTGATCGACCGCGTCAGCAAGAACGGCACCATGCTGCTCAACATCGCGCCGATGGCCGACGGCACCATCCCGTCGGGGCAGCGGACGATCCTGCTCGGCATCGGCGACTACCTCGGCCGGTTCGGCGAGTCGATCTACGCCACCCGCGCGTGGTCGGCGTACGGCGAGGGCCCGACGCAGATGGGCGGCGGCTCCTTCACGACGCCCCGCGAGGGCACCAACCGCGACATCCGGTTCACCCGCAGCAAGGACAACACCGTCCTGTACGCCACGGTCATGGGCTGGCCGAGCGGCACGCTGGACATCACGACGCTCGGCTCGGGCCGGATCAACCTCGGCTCGCTGAAGTCCGTGCAGCTGCTCGGGTCCACGGCCGGGTCGTACACCGACCTGCCCGACCGCACCCAGGACGGCTCCGGGCTGCACGTCCGGCTGCCCTCGATGCCGTTCAGCGCCCCGGCGTACGTGGTGAAGCTGACGTTCTCCGGCCAGATCCCGGCACTGGGCTCGGGTCCGGTCCCCACGAGCTGGGTGCGGATCGCCAACGTCACGACCGGCCTCGTGCTCGACAGCGGCGGGAACGTCGCGGCCGGGTCGGTGCTCAAGCAGTGGTCCTACGACGGCTCGACCAACCTGCACTGGCAGCTGGTCGACCTGGGCACCGGCTATTACCGGATCGTCAACCGCACCAACGGCATGGTCGCCGACAGCGCCGGCCGCACCGGCAACGGCGTCAACGCCGTGCAGGCCGCGTGGACCGGGAGCGACAACCAGCAGTGGCGGCTCGCGGCGCTCGGCAACGGGCGCTACCAGATCGTCAACAAGGCCACCGGCACCGCGCTCGACGGCGCGGGCAGCACGACGGCCGGCTCGGCCGTGGTCCTGTGGGCCCCGAACGGCAGCACCAACAACCAGTGGACCGTCACGGCCGTCTGATCCCCTTCGTCGGAAGAGAGCTGCCATGTTCAGAACCCTGCTGCGGCTGGTGGTCGCCACCGTCGTCCTGGCCGCCGGCGTGGTGGCCGCCACCGCGCCGGCCGAGGCCGCCACGTCCATCACGATCGACGGCGGGTCGGCCGGGCGCACGTTCGACGGCGTCGGCGCGGTCAGCGGCGGTGGCGGCAACAGCCGCCTGCTGATCGACTACCCCGAGCCCCAGCGCGGCCAGATCCTCGACTACCTCTTCAAGCCCGGCTACGGCGCCGCGCTGCAGATCCTCAAGGTGGAGATGGGCGGCGACACCAACTCGACCAGCGGGGCGGAACCCAGCCACGCGCACTTCCGCGGTGACCTCGACTGCAACCGCGGGTACGAGTGGTGGATCATGGAGCAGGCCAAGGCACGCAACCCCGGCATCAAGCTGGTGGGCCTGCCGTGGGGCGCGCCGGGCTGGATCGGCAACGGCACGTTCTTTTCCAGCGACCTGACCGCTTACTACCTTTCGTGGCTCGGGTGCGCGAAGCAGCACGGGCTCACCATCGACTACCTCACCAGCGTCCAGAACGAGAAGCAGTGGAGCGCGGACTGGACCGTGACGCTGCGCAACGCGCTCAACGCCAACGGGTACAGCGCGGTCAAGGTAATCTCCGGCGACTCGTGGCCGGGGGACTGGGGACCCGCGAGCGCGATCTCGACCAACACGGCCTACCGCAACGCGACCGACGTCCTCAGCGCCCACTACACCTGCGGCTACCTCAGCGCGCAGACGTCGTGCAGCGTCCCCTCGAGCGTCACCGGCACCGGCAAGACGTTGTGGTCCAGCGAGAACGGCTCCCAGGACTACAACGACGGCGCCAAGCCGCTGGCCCGCGGCATCAACCGCGTCTACCTCGACGGCAAGATGACCGCCTACCTCAACTGGGACCTCATCGCCGCCACCACGCCGAACATCCCGTGGCCGACGGTGGGGCTGGTGCTGGCCAACCAGCCGTGGTCGGGGTACTACTCGGTCGGCAAGGACGCCTGGGCGCTGGCGCACACCACGCAGTTCACCGCGCCCGGCTGGAAGTACCTCGACTCGGCCAGCGGGTACCTCGGCGGGAACCGCGCCAACGGCAGCTACGTCTCGCTGAGGTCCCCGAGCACCGGTGACTACAGCACGGTCATCGAGACGATGGACGCGACGTCGGCCCAGACGCTGAACCTGAACGTCACCGGCGGGCTGTCGACCGGCCAGGTGCACGTGTGGGCGACCAACCTCAACTCGAACAACTCCGCGGACTTCTTCAAGCACACGACCGACATCACGCCGTCCGGAGGCGCGTTCTCCCTGACCGCCCAGCCCGGTTACCTGTACACGATCACGACCACCACCGGGCAGGGCAAGGGCACCGCGACCAGCCCGTCGCAGGGCTCGCTGAACCTGCCCTACAGCGACGACTTCGACGGGTACGCGACCGGCAAGGAAGCCAAGTACCTGATGGACATGGAGGGCGCCTTCGAGACGTCCGCGTGCGGGGCCGGCCGCGCGGGTACCTGCGTCCGCCAGGCCGCGCCGCAGAAGCCGATCCCCTGGAAGAAGTTCGTCGACCCCTACGCGTTGCTGGGCAACGTGGCCTGGAGCAACTACACGGTCAACGCGGACGTGCTGCTCGAGAAGTCCGGGTCGGTCCAGCTGCTCGGCCGCGTCGGCTCGCAGGACACCGGCAACCAGGGCGCGGTGAACGCGTACTACCTGCGGATCAGCGACACCGGCGCGTGGTCGATCCAGCGCAACAACACCAGCCAGCAGGTCACGACGCTGCGCAGCGGCACGACGGCCGGGCTCGGCACGAACAGCTGGCACAAGCTGTCGCTGGGCTTCGCCGGCAGCACGATCACCGCGTCCGTCGACGGGACCGTGCTCGGGACCGTCACCGACTCGACCTTCCCGGCCGGCCAGGTCGGGATCGGCGCGAGCACGGGGGAGACCGCCCAGTTCGACAACCTCGCCGTGACCGGCTCGGGCGGCGGGTCGACGTCGGTGCTGCGCAACACCGGCGCCGGCCGCTGCCTGGATGTCCCGAACGTGTCCCAGACGAACGGCACGCAGGTCACGCTGTGGGACTGCAACGGCGGCGGGAACCAGCAGTGGACACTCACGTCCGGGAAGCAGCTGCAGGTGTACGGCGCGAAGTGCCTCGACGCGGAGGGCGCGAGCACGGCGGCCGGCACGCGAGCCATCATCTGGGACTGCACGGGCGGCACGAACCAGCAGTGGAACGCGAACGCCGACGGCACGATCACGGGTGTCCAATCAGGACTGTGCCTCGGCCCGAACGGCACCGCGAACAGCGCGCCGGTGACCCTGCAGGCGTGCACGGGCAGCGACGCCCAGAAGTGGGCACGGAGCTGACAGTGTTTCCTCCGGACAAAGGAGTTCGATGAAAGCACGATGGAGAAAGTCGCTGCAGACGACGGGAGCCGCGGTGGCGCTCGCCGCCGGGGCGCTGGCCGGCCCGGCCGTACCGGCGCAGGCCGCCACCCAAGGGCCGTGTGACCTCTACGCCGCCGGTGGCACGCCGTGCGTGGCGGCGCATTCCACCACCCGGGCGTTGTACGGGGCCTACAATGGCGCGCTGTACCAGGTCCGGCGGGCCTCGGACAACGCCACGCGGGACATCGGCGTCCTGAGCGCGGGCGGCGTCGCGAACGCGGCGACGCAGGATTCCTTCTGCGCCGGCACGACCTGCCTGATCACCGTCATCTACGACCAGTCCGGCCGCGGCAACCACCTCACGCAGGCCCCGCCGGGCGGGTTCTCCGGCCCGGCCGCCGGCGGGTACGACAACCTCGCCAACGCGGCGGCCGCCCCGATCACCGTCGGCGGGCAGAAGGCGTACGGCGTGTTCGTGGCTCCCGGCACCGGGTACCGGAACAACAACGCCACCGGCACCGCGACCGGCGACCAGCCGGAGGGCATGTACGCGATCTTCGACGGCACGCACTACAACGGCGGCTGCTGCTTCGACTACGGCAACGCCGAGCGCAACAGCCGCGACAACGGCAACGGCACGATGGAGGCCATCTACTTCGGCAACATCAAGGTGTGGGGTTACGGCGCCGGGAACGGCCCGTGGATCATGGCCGACCTCGAGAACGGCCTGTTCTCCGGGATCAACCAGCGCTACAACGCCAACGACCCCTCCATCAGCCACCGCTACCTGACCGCGATCATCAAGGGCGGCCCCAACCACTGGGCCATCCGCGGCGGCAACGCGCAGTCCGGCGGCCTGTCGACCTTCTACGACGGCGCCCGCCCCAACGTGTCCGGGTACAACCCGATGCGCAAGGAAGGCGCGATCATCCTCGGCACCGGGGGCGACAACAGCATCGGCTCCGCGGGGACGTTCTACGAAGGCGTGATGACCTCGGGTTATCCGTCCGACGCCACGGAGAACGCGGTGCAGGCCAACATCACCGCGGCCGGGTACGGCACCGGCGGCAGCGGCACCACCACCGGCCCGCTGCACGCGGTCGGCGCCGGCAAGTGCCTCGACGTCCCGGGATCCACCACCACCCAGGGCACCCAGCTGCAGATCTACAGCTGCTCCGGGCAGGCGAACCAGACGTGGACCCGCACGTCGTCGAACCAGCTGACGGTGTCCGTCGGCGGGCAGACGCTCTGTCTGGACGCGTCGGGCAACGGGACCAGTGCCGGGACGAAGGTGGTGACCTGGTCCTGCAACGGCGGGGCCAACCAGCAGTGGACCGTCAACTCCAACGGCACGGTCACCGGCGCGCAGTCCGGGCTGTGCCTGGACGTGACGAGCGCGTCGACGGCCAACGGCGCGCTGGTCGAGCTGTGGACGTGCAACGGCGGCAGCAACCAGCAGTGGACGCTCGGTTGAGCACCTTCGACGAAGGAACGAGGTTGTGATGAGAACCAGCCTGACCCGGTGGCGCGCCGCGCTCGCCGCCACCGGCCTCACAGTCGCTTCCCTGGTGCTGGTGCCCGGCACCGCCGGCGCGGCGAGCACCCTCGGCGCCGCGGCGGCGGCGAGCGGCCGGTACTTCGGCGCGGCGATCTCCACGAGCCACCTCGGCGAAGCGGCGTACGTGAACACGTGGACGGCCGAGTTCAACGGCGTCACCCCGGAAAACGAGATGAAGTGGGCCACGGTCGAGCCGAACCGGAACCAGTTCAACTTCGGCCCGGGGGAGCAGATCGTCAGCCAGGGCCGCAGCAAGGGCATGAAGATCCGCGGGCACACGCTGGTCTGGCACGGGCAGCTCGCCGGGTGGGTGAGCGGCCTGGACGCGAGCAACCTGCGGTCGGCGATGGAGAACCACATCAGCCAGGTGGCCGGCCACTGGAAGGGCCAGCTCTACGCGTGGGACGTCGTCAACGAGGCGTTCGAGGAGAACGGCACCCGGCGGCAGTCGGTGTTCCAGCAGAAGCTCGGCGACGGCTACATCGAGGACGCCTTCCGCACGGCCCGCACGGCCGACCCGAACGCCAAGCTCTGCTACAACGACTACAACACCGACGGGGTCAACGCGAAGAGCACCGGGATCTACAACATGGTCCGGGACTTCAAGAGCCGCGGCGTGCCGATCGACTGCGTGGGCTTCCAGAGCCACCTGAGTTCGAGCTCCAACCTGAGCAGCTACCAGTCGAACCTGCAGCGCTTCGCCGACCTCGGGGTCGACGTCCAGATCACCGAGCTGGACGTCGGCGGCTCGGGTTCCGGCCAGGCGAACGTGTACCGGCAGGTCACGCAGGCGTGCAAGGCGGTGTCCCGCTGCACCGGCATCACGGTCTGGGGCGTCACGGACAAGTACTCGTGGCGCTCGGGTGACACGCCACTGCTGTTCGACGGCAACTACGGCAAGAAGCAGGCCTACACGGCGGTCCTCGACGTGCTCAACGGCGGCGGCGGCGGAGGTGGTGCCGCGCTGCGTGCGGTCGCCGCGAACCGCTGCCTGGACGTGCCGAACTCGTCGACGACGGCGGGTACCGCACTGCAGATCTGGGACTGCCACAGCGGAACCAACCAGCAGTGGACCCGCACGAGCGGCGGGGCGTTGACCGTGTACTCGGGTGCTTCCCAGCGCTGCCTGGACACCGCGGGCGGCGGCACGGCGGCGGGTACGGCCGCGGTGATCGCGAACTGCACCGGCGGCAACGGCCAGAAGTGGACGTCGAACGCCAACGGCACCCTCACGAACGGGCAGTCGGGTCTCTGCCTGGACGTGACCGGCGCGGCGACCGCCAATGGAACCGCCGTGATCGTGTGGACCTGCAACGGTGGGAGTAACCAGCAGTGGAGCGGGCCCGCGTAGGTCCGCCGCGTTTGTCAAAACTGGCCGGCCGCACGGCATCCCGAGTGGGGTGCCGTGCTGCCGGCTGTTTTGCGTGCCCGCGGCGATGGTCGCGGTGGTTGGTGCCGTCGGTTCTGACCGCGGCCGTTCGGTCGGGACTTCTCCGCGCCCGGCGGCCTGCGGGTGGCGCCGCTCGGCGCCGTGTCCGGCCCTGGCTGTGCGCGCGCCCGCGGCGGCGGTGCGTGTCGCCAGCACCGGCCAGACCGTCCGCGGCAAGAGAAGGACCCCAGCCGGCGGGCGGCTGGGGTCCTCCTCGTGACAGGCGTCAAGCAGCGAGTGCCAAGCTAGCGCTGCAGCGTCAGCACACCCGGCCGCCACGGCAGCTGGTCGTACGGACCGCTCGCGGACGGGGACTTGCCCTGGTAGAGCAGTTGCAGGTTGCACGGGTCGACCGTCATGGTCTGGTCCGGGTTGGTGCGGACCAGATCGCCGTGGCTGATGTCGTTCGTCCAGCTCGCGCCGCTGTTGGCCTTGCCCGCGAAGGGGTTGCTTTCGCTGGTGGCCTGCGGCGTCCACGAACCGCTCAGGCTGCTCGCCGTGTACGACCGGAAGTAGCGCCCGTTCGCGCCGATCGACTCGACGATCATGAGGTACTGGTTCTGGCCCTGGACCTTGTAGACCTGGACCGCTTCGAACAGGTTGTTCGTCGAGTCGCTCATGACGGTCGTGTAGTTCGAGCCGAAGCTGCCGGGGAAGTTCCCGAGCGGCATGCTCGCCCGGTAGATCTTGCCGTTGTCACCGGCGAAGAACAGGTACATGTTCGACCCGTCGGCGATCAGCGTCTGGTCGATCGGCCCGGTGCCGGAGCCGGAGATGCTGCCGGTGAACAGCGGCTGCGGCGAGGACCAGCCGTTGGGGTTGGTGGGGTCGCTCGACGTCCGGTAGATGAACGGCCACGCGCCCCACTGGTAGGCCAGCACCCAGATGTTCTTGGGCGCGAAGTAGAACAGCGTGGGCGCCACCGTGCCCTGGTTCATCCCCGTCTGGCCGGCCGATGCCATGTCGGACCAGTTCGTGAAGGGCGTGAAGGCCATCGAGCCGTAGGTGGAGCCCGAGACGTTCGACGCGTAGACGAGGTGCTTGCCGTTGTAGACGACGTTGGTGAAGTCCTTGAGCGAGACCCACCCGTTCTTCGGCGTCGCCAGCACGCCGGTCGACGACCAGCGGTAGGACGAGGGCAGGGAGCAGCCGCTGCCGGTGGGGGTCGTGGTCGTGGTCGGTGTGGCCGACAGGCCGGTCCACTTCTGGTTGCTGCCGCCGTTGCACGTCCAGAGCTGCACCGCGGTGCCGTTGGCCGTGCCGGCGCTGGCGACGTCCAGGCAGAGCCCGGACTGCGTCCCGACCACGGTTCCGTCCGCGTTCACCCGCCACTGCTGGTTGGCGCCGCCGTGGCAGGTCCAGATCTGCACCCGGGTGCCCGCGGTGGTCGCGCTGCCCGGCACGTCCAGGCACTTGCTGCCGAACACGGTCAGCTGGCCGCTCGAGGTCGCCGTCCACTGCTGGCCGGAACCGCCCCAGCAGTCGTAGATCTGCAGGGCGGTGCCGTCGGTCTGACTGGCGTTCGGCACGTCCAGGCAGCGGCCGGAACCGACCCCGCGCAGGGAGCCGGTGACGTCGGCCATCGCCGGCCCGGCGCCCAGCGTCACCGCGACCGTCGTCGCCGCCGTGACCGTGCCCGCGGCGGCGAGTGCGGCGATCCGGGATCGGCGCCTTCGGCTGACACTTCTTCTGTCCATCGTGAACTTCTCCCAGCCCGTTGCGAGACGACTGTTATCGCTAACATAAGCCGGGTCAGCCTGAGCTGTAGGCGGAAGAGTTGTCAATCTTCGCCGCCGGGTTCGGACACTGGACCGGTCGAGTTCGTGAAAGTTACACGGGCAGGACGCGGTGGAGGAGCCGCCGGATCCGGTCGAGGTCGACCTCGCTCGCCAGGTCGGCTCGCGACGGCAGTTCGTCCGTGAGCGGCTCGATCCCGAACAGCAGGCGGGGGAGCGTCGGGTGGATCGCGACGCCGACCAGCTCGTCCGCCACGCTCGCGGCCTCGCCGTCCGGGAGCCCGAACGCGGTCACCAGGTCGGCGGCGAGGTTGCCGGTGGTGACCCCGAAGAGGACGTCGAAGAGTCCCGCCGCCAGTTCCGGCAGCCGGTCGGCCTCGCCGATGCCGAGCCGGACCATCCTCCCGACCGAAGACCAGCGCAACAGCTGCACGAAGCGCCCGCAGTACCGCACGATCGCCTCCGCGGGCTGCTCGGCGTAGTCGGCGGGGGTGCCTATCCGGTCGGCGAACAGGGTGCGGACGCGGTCGACGACCGCGTGGAACAGCGCGTCCTTGGTCGGGAAGTGCGCGTACAGGGAGCGCTTCGACGTTTCCGCGCGCGCCGCGATCGCGTCCATGGAGGTCCGTTCGAAGCCGGTCTCCAGGAACGCGAGCTTCGCCGTGTCGAGGATGTGTTCGCGCAGCGCTTCCCCGCGTCGGGCCATGGCGTCCCACCTAAAGTATACGGTACAGTGTAGTTTACTTTGGTTCTTCGTGCTGACGGGAGTCATCATCCATGATCGTGATCACCGCCCCGACCGGCCGGATCGGCAGCAAGCTCGTCGCGACGCTGCTGACGCGGGACGAGCCGGTCCGCCTCGTCGTCCGGGACCCCGCCAAGCTGCCCGCCGAGGCGCGGGAACGAGCGGAGGTGGTCGTCGGGTCGCACCGCGATCCCGACGTCCTGGACCGGGCCCTCGACGGCGCCGACGCGTTGTTCTGGCTGATGCCGGCGGACGCGACGGCGAGCAGCCCGTACGAGGCGTACGTGACCGCGTCGATCCCGGGCGCCGACGCCGTGGTGCGGCACGCCGTGCCCCGGGTCGTCGTCGTCTCGGCGCTCGGGCGCGGCTCGCGGATCTACGCCGGGCACGTCTCGGCCTCGCACGCGATGGAGGACCTGTTCCGCAGCACCGGCGCCCACCTGCGCGCGCTCGCGCTGCCGACGTTCATGGACAACATCCTCCGCCAGGTGACGACGCTCGAGAACGGCGTCCTCCCCGGCACGCTCCCCGCGGACTTCAAGATGCCGTGGATCGCGACGAAGGACATCGCCGCGCTCGCCGCCGGGTACCTCCTCGACCACACCTGGACCGGGCAGCAGTCGGTCGAGTCCCGCGGCGGCGAGGACCTTTCGTACCAGGACATCACCGAGATCCTCGGCGACGTCCTCGGCAAGCCGATCCGCTACGAACTCACCGAACGCGCCGCCGTCCGGCGGTTCCTCACCGGGCGCGGTGTCTCCGAGGCGATGGCGCGGTCCATGATGGACATGGACGTCGCCGGGGAGCGCGGCATCAACAACGCCACACCGCGCACGGCCGGGAACACCACGCCGACCACCTTCCGCGAATTCGCCGAAGAGACCCTCAAGCCCGCGCTGACGTAGGCTTCGGACATGCGAATCGGTGAGCTGTCCCGGCGCACGGGCGTGAGTTCGCGTTCCCTGCGGTACTACGAAGAGCAGGGCTTGCTGACCAGTTCGCGCTCCGGCGCGGGGCAGCGGCACTACGCCGATTCCGCGGTCGAGCGCGTCTCGCTCGTCCGGCAGCTGTTCGACGCGGGCCTGTCCAGCCGGGTGATCGCGACCGTGCTGCCGTGCGTGGAAAGCCCCGACGACCCCGCGGTCGCCGAGGAGGCGTTCGCGACGATGACGCGCGAGCGTGACCGCATCGACGGCGAGATCGCGCGCCTGACCGAGTCCCGCGACGCGCTCGACGTGGTGCTCGCGGCCAACAGCCGGCACCGCGCGGAGCTGGTCGCCCGCTCGGCTTGACGCTGTGACCCGCGCCTCAGCCGGTTGCCCCTGACACCGGTGTCAGCGGTCAGCATGGCCGCAGGGCCCGGAAACACCGGGCCCGGCATCCGGAAGGCGGCGGAAAATGGGACAGGCGTGGGGTTTCAGCGGGTACGGCGGGCCAGAGGTGCAGGAGTTCTTCGAGCGCCCCGATCCCGCCCCCGGCCCCGGTGAGGTGCTGATCCGGGTCGACGTCGCCGGCGTGAACCCCCTCGACCACCTCCTGCGCGCGGGGCTGGTGCCCGGCCTCGACGGCGGGCGCCCGTTCCCCCGCGTGCTGGGCATGGAGGCGGCGGGGACCGTGCTCGCCCTCGGCGAAGACGTCGAGGGGCTCGAGGTGGGTGACGCGGTCTTCGGCTTCGCCCTCACCGGCGGCGGCACGTACGCCGAGACGACGGTGCTGTCGGCGGCGAACACCGCGCGCATCCCGGCGGGGCTGTCCGCGACGGTGGCGGCGACGCTGCCGGTGGCGGGCACGACCGCGGTGGACGCGCTCGACCAGCTCGGCCTGCCGTCCGGCGCCACGATCCTGGTCAACGGCGTCGGCGGCGGAG
>NZ_JAAGNB010001832.1:0-6439 GCF_010550475.1 Amycolatopsis sp. SID8362 | reverse complement strand
CCGGTGGGACTGGCCGGAACCCGGTGCGGCCGAGACCGGCGGACCGCGGCGCCCGGCTCGGTCCGGCGCTGGCGCGTGGGTTCGGCCGATGCGTCGGATTTGGCCGGCGGCCGCCCGAAGATGGTGCGGATCCGGTGCGGTGGGTCGCACGCCTGGACCTCGGCCCCAAGCAGGCGCCGCCGAAACCGGCGGACCGCGCCCGGGTCGGCCTACAGTCGGCGCGTGGACGAGATGCGTGCCCTCCTGATCCGTGCCGCCGAGCTGGCCGCCGGCTACCGGTCGAGCCTGCCGGAGCGGCCGGTCGCGACCGCGGGGACCCCGCCGGACTTCGGTGGTTCTCTCCCGGCCGGCCCGACTCCACCGTCCGAAGTGCTCGAAGAACTCGCGCGCGC
The DNA here is from genome assembly GCF_010550475.1 of Amycolatopsis sp. SID8362. NCBI lineage: Bacteria > Bacillati > Actinomycetota > Actinomycetes > Pseudonocardiales > Pseudonocardiaceae > Amycolatopsis > Amycolatopsis sp. SID8362. The sequence goes on along the minus strand of NZ_JAAGNB010001832.1, from coordinate 6,047 downwards.
CGCCGGCTCCGGGCTCGTCGCCACCGCCGGGCCGCGGTTCTTCGGGTTCGTCATCGGGGGCGCCCTGCCCGCCGCCACCGCGGCCGACGTCCTCGCCGCCGGGTGGGACCAGAACGCCTTCAACGCCGTGCTCTCCCCGGCCGCGGCCGCCGCGGAGGACACCGCGGGCCGGTGGCTCAAGGAGCTGCTCGGCATCCCGGCCACCGCGTCCGCCGGGTTCGTCACCGGCGGGCAGGGGGCGAACACCGTCGGGCTCGCCGCCGCGCGGCACCACGTCCTCGCCGAAGCCGGGTGGGACGTCGAACGCAACGGGCTCGCCGGCGCGCCGCGGGTCCGGATCGTCGCGAGTGAAGAACGGCACGCCACCATCGACCGCGCGCTGCGGCTGCTCGGCTTCGGCACCAGTGCGGTCGAGCCGGTGGCCGCCGGCGGTCAGGGTGCCATCGATGTCGGCGACCTCCGAAGGACACTCGACGCCGGGAGCGGGCCGGCGATCGTCTGCCTCCAGGCCGGCAACGTCAACACCGGTGCCTGCGACGACCTCCGCGCAGCCTGCGAAGCCGCGCACGCCCACCGGGCCTGGGTGCACGTCGACGGCGCCTTCGGGCTGTGGGCCGCGGCGAACCCGGCCACCGCGCCGCTGCTCGACGGCGTCGAACTCGCCGACTCCTGGGCCTGCGACGGCCACAAGTGGCTCAACGTCCCGTACGACTCGGGGTTCGTCTTCTGCGCCCGGCCGGACGTCCACGCCGCGACGATCGCCTACCGCGCCGCCTACCTGGCCGGCGCCGGTGACCTCGCCGGCATGGGCGACCTGACCTTGGAATCCTCGCGCCGCGCCCGCGGCTTCGCGGTCTGGGCGGCGCTGCGCGAACTGGGGCGCGACGGAGTCGCCGAGCTCGTCGACCGCTGCTGCCGGCTCGCGCGCCGGTTCGCCGCGCGGCTCGCGGACGGTGGCGCCGAAATCGCCAACGACGTCGTGCTCAACCAGGTTCTGGTGTCCTTCGGGGACGGAACGGACGAACTCGTCCGGAAGGTGCAGGACGACGGCACCTGCTGGCTGGGCGGCACCACTTGGCGCGGCCGCCGCTACCTGCGGATCTCGGTCTCCAACTGGTCCACGACCGAAGCCGACGTCGACCGTTCGGCCGCCGCGATCCTCCGCCTGGCTCAGTAACCTTCGCGCACCGAAAGGGAGTCCGTCCGCCAGCCGATCCGCTTCTCCTCGCCGGTCGGCCAGCTCGAGGAAAGCCGCCGCCGGACGCTGCCGAGCGCGCCGAGCTCCGCCAGGTCGACGCGGGATCCCTGCGCCGCCAACGAGGTCACCTCGGTGGCGGTGAGCGGGACGAAGTCGAAGTACTGCGCGTCCTCCCCGCCCTTCCAGTCGACGAATTCCGTGAAGATCGCGGCGAAAGCCTGGCCGCATTCCGGGCATTCGCGCAGGGAAACGCCGAAATGCGAACGTTCGACCAACCGGTGGATCTCGCGCAGGCGAGTCGTGCAGAACGCCAGCGCGGTGAGGGCGTCGGCGCCCGAGCAGCGCGCGCAGCCGAACTCGGTCATCCGCCGATCATCGCACGCCGTGAATCCGCACCCGGCTGCGGGGGTACCGGGAAACCCTTTGACCCCAACGTTTAGCTCTGGTCCGCAGTGGTCTGGACCTGTTAGCCTCCTCGCACTCGAACGGGCGGTTCGCCGAAGGAGATTTTCGTGCACCGGATGAAAAAGAGCATCGCCGCCGCCGCGCTGGCCCTCGCCGGCGCCGCCGTCGTCGCGCCGCCCGCCGAGGCCGGGCCGGCCCCGGGCAAGGTGATGGCCTACTTCGCCGACTGGGACGTCTATGCGCGCAATTACCACGTCAAGGACATCGAGACGTCCGGTTCGGCCGCGAAGCTGACCCACATCAACTACGCCTTCGGCAACGTCACCGGCGGTGGCTGTGCCGTCGGCGACCCGTGGGCCGACCACGACATGTCGTACGACGCCGCCATGAGTGTGAGCGGCCAGGCGGACAGCGGCACGTTGCGCGGCAGCTTCAACCAGATCCTCGAGCTGAAGAAGCTGCACCCGAAGCTGAAGGTGCTGTGGTCGTTCGGCGGTTGGACCTGGTCGGCCGGTTTCGGTGAAGCGGCCAAGAATCCGGCCGCGTTCGCCGAATCCTGCTACAACCTCGTCAACGACCCGCGCTGGGCGGGCGTTTTCGACGGGATCGACATCGACTGGGAATACCCCAACGCCTGCGGCAACACCTGCGACACCAGCGGTCCCCAGGCGTTCACCGAACTGGTCAAGGCGCTGCGCGCGAAGTTCGGGCACCGGCAGCTCGTCACGGCCGCCATCACCGCGGACGGCTCGAAGAACGGCAAGATCGACGCCACCGACTACGGCAGCGCGAGCCGGTACCTCGACTGGTACAACGTGATGACCTACGACTACTTCGTCGCGGGCGGCCAGCCGACCGGGCCCACCGCGCCGCATTCGCCGCTGCGGTCCTATCCGGGCATCCCGCACGCCGGGTACTACGCGGACGCCGCGATCCAGAAGCTGCGCCACCAGGGCGTGCCGTCGTCGAAGATGCTGCTCGGCCTCGGTTTCTACGGCCGCGGCTGGGACGGCGTCACGCAGAAGCAGCCCGGCGGCACCGCCACCGGCCCGGCGCCGGGCACGTACGAAGCGGGCGTCGAGGACTACAAGGTCCTCAAGACGACGTGTCCCGCGAACGGCAAGGTCGCCGGCACGGCGTACGCGAAGTGCGGCTCGCAGTGGTGGAGCTACGACACGCCCGAGACGGCGTCGGCCAAGGCGGGCTACGCGAAGTCGCAGGGCCTCGGCGGCGTGTTCGCCTGGGAGCTGTCGGGCGACACCGCGAACGCGGAACTGCTGCGGGCCATCGCGGGCCGCTGCTAGAAGCTGGAGGGCCCGGGCGTGAGCGCGCCCGGGCCCTTCGTCCACTCAGGACGCCGGGAACCCGTGCCGCCGCGCGCCGAGCACCACGGCCAGCACCGGCAGCAGGAGGATGAGGAGCGTCCAGGGGAACGACGACGGCCCGGCGGCGTCGAGCAGGACGCCGCCGGCCACCCCGCCCGCGGCCATCGCCGCGTTCCACAGCGTGACGAGCATGGCCTGCGCGTTGTCCGCCGCCTCGCCGCCCGCGGTGCCGGCGGCCGTCTGGAGCAACGTCGGGACCCCGCCCCAGCCGAGTCCCCACAGCGCGACCGCGGCGTAGACCAGCACCGGGCTGTCCGCGAACACCGCCAGCACCGCCGCGGCCACCGCGACGAGGACCGTGCCGGCCACCATCAGCGCGCGCGGCGCCCGGTCGATCACCGCGCCGACGACCCCGATACCCGCCATCGAGGCGACGCCGAACACCAGCAGCACGACGTCGACCGAACCGCCGAGCCCGGCGTGGGCGAGGAAGGTCGCGATGTAGGTGTAGAGCACGGTGTGCGCGAGGACGAACACGAGCGTCACGACCAGCACCGGCACCACCCCCGGCACGGTCAGCGTGCGCCGGACCGAGATCCGGCCGCCCGCCTGTCCCGGCTGGTCCGGAACTCGTGCGGCGATCCAGGCCAGCAGCACGGCCGCGATCACCGACATGACCCCGAACGCCCAGCGCCAGCCGAGCAGGTCGCCGAGGAACGTCCCGGCCGGGATCCCCAGCGACAGCGCCAGCGGAATGCCGGCCATGACGACCGCGATCGCCTTGCCGGGAGCATCCGGCTTGAGCCGGCGCGCGTACCCCGCGAGCAGCGCCCAGACGACCCCGGCCGCGATCCCGGCGACGAACCGCGCGACCATCGTCAGCACGTAGTCCGCGGACAGTGTGGTCACGGTGTTGGCCACCGCGAACCCGGCCACTCCGGCCAGCAGCAAGCGTTTGCGTGACCACGTTGCGGTCGCGGCGGCGAGCGGAATGGCGGTGAGCGCGGTGCCGAGCGCGTAGACCGTCACGGCCTGCCCCGCGGCGGCGACGCCCACCCCAAGCCCGGCGCTCATCCCGGGCAGCACCCCGGCCGGAAGCGCTTCGGTGAGCACGGTGACGAACGCGGCGGTGGTCAAGGCGAGGAGCGCGGGGGTCGGCGTCCGGGTGCTGGAGATCGTCATGCGGTTATGCTGAAACCTTCACATACGTGTGAAGGTCTACGTGAGGTGGCACACATGCGGATCGGCGAACTGGCGGAACGCACCGGAACCGCGCGCCGGCTGCTCCGGTACTACGAGGAGCAGGGGTTGATCATCGCTTCGCGTGGGGCCAACGGGTATCGGGATTACGACGAGCCTACGGTCGATCGGGTGCTTCAGGTTCGGGGGCTGCTTGATGCCGGGTTGCCTACGCGGATCATCAAGCAGATCCTGCCGTGTCTCGACAAGCCTCGGGCGATTTATTTTCCGGATGCGACTCCGGAGATGCTGGCGACGTTGGAGGCGGAGCGGGATCGGATGGCTCGGCGGGCGGAATGCTTGCTGCGGAACCGGGATGCGATTTCGGAGTACCTTGACGCGGTTCGGGAGTACAACCGGGTTTAGCTTGCGGCTTTCTTGACCTGCAGGACGTTTCGGAGCGGGCATCAGTCGGGGGGCCTGGTCCCGCTTTCGGACCGGCGGCGCTTGATGTCTGAGGGGCGCGCAGAGCCCGGCGCGAGAGGTGTGGGTGGGCGGCGGTGCTATCCCGGGGGTACGGGAAGCCGGACCGAGAGGCGGTCGGGGTGTGGGTAGGCCGCGTGATGCATAGGGGCTTGCGCAGTTCGGGGCGAGGGCTATCGAACGTGGGTAGGCGGTGCGCAAAGCCCGGGTCAGGAAGCAGTCAGGGCGCTGGCGGAGCGCAATAAACGCGGAAAGGTCGTGCAGAGCCCGGGCCGCGGGGCGGCTGGAGCTGGGGTGGCTGGGCGTGGGGCGGCTGGGGCGTGGGGCTTGGGGTGGCCGGGGCGTCGGGTGGCTGGGGTGTGGGTGGCTGAACCGTGGGGTGGCTGGGGCGCGGGTGACTGAAGCGTCGGGTGACTGAAGCGTCGGGTGACTGAAGCGTCGGGTGGCTGGAGCGTGGAGTGGCTGGGCCGCGGGGCGGCTGGGCGTGGGGTGGTTGATTGAGGGCGTGGGTGTAGGCCCGTAGCCGGTGGCTGCGGGCCTGTCCCGTGTTCAGGCTGCGAATGGCAGCGGCTGATGGATGTTGTTGCGCCTGGGTTTTCGGCGTTTGTCCAAGAACCGTGGCGGCAGGAACTCCGGATGGCCGTCGGCAGCGATGCGGACCTGCCAGCCCGAGCGGTGCAACAACCGGTGATGGTGACCGCACAACAGAACCAGGTTCGCCAAGTCGGTGGGGCCACCGTCGGCCCAGTGCCGGATGTGGTGGCCCTGGCAGTGCCGGGGTGGGCGGTGGCAGCCGGGGAACGCGCAACCACGGTCGCGCAGGAACAACGCGCGGCGGAGGCCGGGGCTGATCAGGCGGCGGGCGCGGCCCAGGTCGAGGGGTTCGCTGGCGGTGCCGAGGACGGCGGGGATGAGTTTGCAGTCGCAGGCGTGGAGGCGGGCGTCGGCAGCTGTGATGGCGCCGGTGTCGCCCAGGGTGGCCGTGCCGCGTCCGGATTTCAGATCCGCCAGGGAGACCGCGACCATCACGTGGACGCGCTCCCCGGCTTGGGCGGGGAGGTCGGCGGAGTTCAACGCGAGGTCGACCGCGTCGGAGAACGCGTCGCCGTAGCGTTCTTGTGGGGAGCGGAGGTCGTCGGTGCCGCGGCGTTCGGCCAACGCATCCAGCAGGGCGCTGGCGCGGGTGCCGGTCTCGTCGTCGAAGCGGCCGGTGAGTTCCCAGGTTCCGGTGCGTCTTCGGCGCAACGACAACTCGCGCGCGGGGGTGGCGGGTTCGGTGTCCTCGGGTGCGGGACCGTCGGGGTCGAGATGGGCCAGGATCCGGGCACCCAGGGCAGCCACCTGCTTGTGGCCACCCTGGGCGGCGAAAGCGAGGAGATCCGCTTCGGCATCGTCGCGGTGGGTGGCGGGGATGCGGGAGACGGCGTCGATGATGGTGTCGATCATCGGGGTGCTCA
>NZ_JAAGNB010001774.1:0-3566 GCF_010550475.1 Amycolatopsis sp. SID8362 | reverse complement strand
CGTCCCAGTCCTCGTGCCCCGGCACGTCGTGCAGCCCCGGCCCGCCGGGCCCTCCCGGCTCGTGGCCGGGCATTTCGTGCAATCCCGGCAGCCCGTGCCCGCCCGGACCGCCGTGCCCGTGGCCGGGCATCCCGTGCCCATCCGGACCGTGGCCCGGCCCGCCCGGCTCGTGGCCGAACACGCCGTGCAGCCCCGGGCCCCCGTGCATCCCGTGGTGCAGCCCCGGCCCGTGCCCGAAGTGTCCCCCACCGAACCCGCCGAACATCCGCCCCGCTCCCGCTGACATGCGCTCTCCTCGTGTAGTCCTATCGCCGACACTCACACGATATATCGCCGTTGGATCGACGGCAACCGCACCCTCGTTCACCAGGAATTTCCCTCCCGGCCATGAATAGTTCGTTATACGCCGGGTTGTACGGGTCTTGTACGGACCGCGCCGACGCTACGGCCGAGACGTAGGACGTAGAACGAACAGGGAGAAACCGTGAACCTCACCCGGATCGCCAGAGGCCTCCTGGCCGGGCTGCTGGGGTGCGCCGCCGTGGCCGCCATCGGCACCGCCAGCGCGCAAGCCGATGTCAGCAGCACCTTGGTGTTCAACAAGAACACCGAAGGCCACGACTGCTACCGGATCCCCACCGTCGTCAAGGCGAACAACGGCGACCTGCTCGCCTTCGCCGAGGGCCGCAACGGCGGCGCCAGCTTCTGCAACGACCTCGGCGAAATCGACCTCGTCATGAAGCGCTCCAGCGACGGCGGCAAGACGTGGAGCGCGCTGCAGACGGTCATCAAGGCCAACGGCGACACCAAGGGCAACCCGGCGCCGATCGTCATCCCGGGCAGCAACCGGATCGTGCTGCTGTCCACCATGCAGTGCTACACCAACCCCGCGTGCGGCCGCGTCCCGCGCGTGTCGATCAGCGAGGACAACGGCAAGACGTGGGGCGCGCCGCGCGTGCTGACCAGCGAACTCGGGTTCGCGAGCGCCCCGGGCTGGCTCGCCACCGGGCCGTCGCACGGGATCGTGCTCACCCGCGGCGCGCACGCCGGGCGGCTCGTCGCCGGGGTCAGCTGGACGATCAGTGGCACCAACACCGGCGCGCTGGTCTACAGCGACGACCAGGGCAGCACGTGGCACCGCGGCGCGACCGACTCGCCGACCACCGCGATCAACCCGCAGGAAATCAGCGTCACCGAGCTGCTCGACGGCCGCGTGTACGCCGCCGCGCGCAACCAGGCCAACGACGGCAACAAGTGCCTGGAAGGCGGGACGCGCAACCGCGCCTTCGCGATCAGCTCGGACGGCGGCGCGAGCTTCAGCGCCAAGTTCGCCTTCGCCACCGATCTCGTCGCGCCGACCGTCCAGGGTTCGACGGCCCGGATGAGCGCCACCGACACCGGCGGCAAGTACAACCGGGTCGTGTTCGCCGCACCGTCCACTTGCGACCGTCGCAAGGAGCTGCGGGTGCACTCGTCGTTCGACGAGGGCGCGAACTGGACCGGCACCGCGGGCAGCCTGCTCGTGTGGGGCCAGGACGCGGCGTACTCCGACATGGTGCAGCTGTCCCAGTCCTCGGTCGGCGTGCTGTTCGAAGCCGGGCCGGAGTACCACGCGAACGACACGATCCGTTACGCCACGGTGACCGACGCCGCGCTGGGCGCCCCGGCCTGCGGACTCGGTTACGGCGTCATCGATTCGGCGCCGCTCGGCACGGCGGGCACGGCCTACCTGTCCTACAACGCCGCCACCGGCAAGAACTGCGTCAGCGCGATGAAGAGCGCCAACGCCGGGAAGGCCACGCAGACCTCGGCCTACCTGGAGGTCCAGGGCTCGGCGCGAGTAACCGACTCGGGCGCGTTCTCCTACTTCGCCGGCCCGGTTTCCGCGGCCGCGGCGGACAAGTGCGTGAAGTGGGGCGGCGCGGCCGACGGCCAGTCCTACGACAGCCAGTTCGAGCACTGCAGCTGAAACGGGACGAGGGGACCCGAGCCGGGTCCCCTCATTCCGTCGCCGTCAGAAACCCGAACAGCTGGCGAGCGCGAACTCGCCGGACGCGGTCGCCGTCTTGACCTCCTGGCCGTCCACGACGACCTTGCACGTCACCGTGCCGCCCGCTTCCCCGGTGCTCACGGTGAACGCGCCGATGAGGACGCCGGTGGCCTCGACGGTCTTCGTCCACGGCACGGTCGCGCCGGTTTCGGTCTTCACCGAGCCCGCCTGGTCGAACGTGCTGTAGTCGACGTCGGCGGTCTTCGCGTCGCCCGTCACCGAGTAGACGATCGTGTGGTGCTGGGTCGCCTGCTCGTTGACGTCGCCGATCGCCTTGCCGAGCACCACCACCCACAGGATGCTGACGACGAGGCCGAGCACCGACACGACGATGCCGGCGATCGAGAGCCCCTTGTTGGTGGCCTTGCCCGCCCGCACCCTGGCCAGGCCGACCGCGGACAGGATCAGCCCCAGCACCACCAGCGGCCACGCGATCACGCCGACGATCGGGATCGGCGAGAACACCAGCCCGACCAGGCCGAGGACGAAGCCCGCCGTGCCGAGGCCGTTGCGGGGCGGCGCGGCCTGCGGAGCCGGGTACTGCTGCTGGATCGGGGTGTAGTCGGTCATCGGGGTCGTGTCCTTTCGCCTTCGCTTGACGGCGAGCAGGAAACCAGCGCCCCGGGCGGCACCGCGTCGTCCGCGAGCCTCGACCCCGTACGACGAAAGTCGTCAACCGGCGGGACCCGGAGAAGCCGAACAGCTGATGGACGTCCCCCGGGTGCCTCGTAGGCTCACCGCATGGGGTCCGTGCTTCGGGTGGTGTGCACCGTGCTCGCGGTCGCGACCGGCGTGGTGAGCAGCACGATCTACGTCGCCTTGGCCAGCGCCCTGCCGGGTACGTCGGCCACGCTGATCACGGTGCTGGGCGTGCTCGCCTGGTTCGCCGGGATCGGCGCGTCCGTCATGCTGGTCTGGCGGCACCGGTGGCCGCTGCTCGTCACGGGAATCGCGCTCGTGCCGCCGTTGCTGCTGCCCGGCGAATCGCTGGCCGCGCTGATCGCCCTCGCCGCGTTCACCGCCCACCACGTCGGGTGGCGGCGGTGGGGCGCGTCGGCGCTCGTCGTGGTGGCGACCGCGCTCGCGGTGTGGCGGGACGCGAGCCGCTTCTCCGAGGTGACGATCGCCGGGACCTGGATGTCGACCGGGTCGACGCCCGCGAAGCTGACCGGCGTGGTCCTGACCGCGATCGTGTTCACCGCGATCCCGGTCACCGTCGGGGTGGTGCGGCACAGCCTGGCTGAGACGCGCCGCCGGATCGCCGAGCAGGAGGCGCTGCGCGACCAGATGGCGCGCCGCGAGGAGCAGGCCCGCATCGCCCGCGAGATGCACGACGTCCTCGGGCACCGGCTGTCCCTGCTTTCGCTGCAGGCGGGCGCCCTCGAGGTCACCGCCACCACCGCACCGGACACCGCGGCGGCGGCCAAGACCGTGCGGACCACCGCCCGGCAGTCGCTCGACGACCTGCGCCAGGTGATCGGCGTGCTGCGCGGGCCCGGGTTCGCCGGCCGCGAAG
>NZ_JAAGNB010001727.1:0-7073 GCF_010550475.1 Amycolatopsis sp. SID8362 | reverse complement strand
GCCGGGCCGCCTGGTTGCGCGCCCACAGCCGGACGTCGGCCAGCGCCTGCGCGCCGCCGCTGGCGCTCGTCGCCACCGCGGCCAGCTGGGCGACGCCCGCCTTCAGGTCGGCGGCGAAGTCGTCGTACGCGGTCTGGTAATCGGCCTGGCTCGCGCCCTCTTCGGCCAGCTCGCCGAGCTCGGTGATCCGGTTGGTGGCGAATTCCAGGTGCTTCTTCGCCTTCGCCTGGTCACCGAACGTCAGGCTCAGCGCCGTCGACTCCCCGGCCCGCTTCACGCTGTACAGCGCGTCACCGGGCAACGCGCTCCTGGACAGCACCAGCGTCAGGCCCGAGAGCACCAGGACCAGGAAGAGCGCGGCGGCCACCAGGTCGGCGGTCCGCGGCCGCCACCTCCGACGCGGGGTGACCGCCGCCGTCTCCAGGCGGCCCGCGATCTCCGCGCGGATCCGCTGCCGGGTCGCCAGGTCCGGCGCCCCGGCCTCGCCGAGGTCACGCAGGGCGCCGACGAGGGCCAGCTCGTCGGCGAACTCGCCGTCCCGGCGTACCGGGGACGGCTCCAGGGCACGCGCGAACCGGTCGATCTCGGCTCGCTCACGCGCAAACCTCACCGCAGTGCTCCATCTCGGGCCGTGGCCGGTCCTGACACCGGTCTGGCAGGAGTAACGATCCAGAAGCCGCCAGGGTTACCGGATTCGGTCGACGGACCGGAAAGTTCGCGGGATCAGCGCAATCCGGTGGGCAGAAGTTGTGCCAATCGGCGTACCGCGCGGTGCTGGAGCGCCTTGATCGCACCCTCGTTGCGGTTCATGATCTCGGCCGTCTCCGCCACCGACAGGCCCTGCAGGAACCGCAGGATGATGCATTCCCGCTGGTCGTCGCCCAGTTCCGCGACGCAGCGCAGCAGCTCGGCGCGGGTCGCGCGGGTGATGGCCTCCTGCTCGGGGCCCGCCTGGACGCTCGCGCCGACGGTGAACGGCGCCGAGCCCGGCTCGGTCACCTCGTCGGTCACCACTTCGAGCTTGAACCGGCTCGACTTCACGTGGTCGAGCACGAGGTTGCGGGCGATGGTGACGAACCAGGCGCCGACGTCACGCCCCTGGTAGCTCACCGACGTGATCCGGCGCAGCGCGCGCAGGAACGTCTCGCTGGTGACGTCCTCGGCCAGGTCGCGGTCGCCGAGCCGGAACAGGACGTACCGGTAGACGACGTCGACGTAGCGGTCGTAGAGGCGGCCGAAGGCGGACGAGTCGCCGTCCTGGGCGGCGCGCACGAGCTCCCACGCCTCGGCCTTCGCGGCTTCGGCGCGCTCGTCGTCGGACGCCTGCCTGCTCACCGGCACGGCCGATGGGCGGCCGAACACGCGCTCGGCGAACATGAAGACGGGCCCGCGGCTCACGGCGGTCGGCACGGTCATCGGGCAGCACCTCCGGCGGCGACGCTGGCCACGCGGGCCACTGAACCCCCGGCACCCGGACGAGCAGGGGCCTGCCGGCTCGCGTGCCCCACGACTTCGTGGGCAAGCAAGTTCGTCACGGCGACTCCCTCTCTCCGGTCGCGGCGGTGATCAACACCACCCCGCGACGCAGTGCAGCATACGTGTAGTTACCGCGAAGTAGGTAGTGGCTCCGGGGTTGCGAAGAAGCGACGCTCGCGGTCAGCACCCATGACGTCGCTCCGAATGACAGACTTGCAACGCTTTGGCCGGGATCGGAGAAAGGCGGGCCGCGGGTGAGTGCTCCAGAGGGGACGACGTCGGGGGTCGGCGGGCTGCTTTCACGGGCCGCGGCCACGTGGCCGGACCACCCGGCCGTGCTCGAGACCGGCACCGGCCGCGGCCTGACCCACCGGCAGCTCGAAGCCGCGGCCCAGGCCCAGGCCAGGGCCCTCGCGGACGCGGGGGTCGCGCCCGGCGACCCGGTCGCGCTGCGGCTGCCGACGTCGGTCGATTTCGTGGTCGGTTTCTTCGGCGCGCTGCGCGCCGGCGCCGTCGTCGTACCGCTGTCGCCGCAGGTACCCGGCCCGGAGCTCGAGCGCCTGCTCGCGCACAGCGGTGCCAAGGTTGTCATCCAGCGGGATGCCGACGCCGAGCTGCCGGCGGGGGTGAGCGGTCTCACTCCGCGAAGCGACCACTCGGATGGAGTAGTCGAATTCGTCGATGCCGGCCGCGCCGGCGAGGACATCGCGGTCGTCTCGTACACCTCGGGCACCACCGGGCCACCGCGCGGCGTGATGCTGTCGCACCGCGCGCTGCTGGCGAACCTGGAGCAGCTCGGCCACGTCGAAGGCGCCCTCGACCACGACGACCGCGTGCTGCTCACCATCCCGCTCTTCCACGTCTACGGCCTCGGGCCCGGCCTGCTGCACGCCATCGCCGTCGGCGCGACCGCCGTCCTCTCGGAGCGCTTCGAACCGCAGCGCACCCTGGCCGACTGCGCGGAGCACGGCGTCACCACGATCACCGGCGTCCCGACCATGTACGCCGAGTTCGCCGCGCTCGGCGCCGGCGAGCTGCGCCGCGGCCTGGCCACCGTGCGCCGGATGACGTCCGGCGCCGCGCCACTGCACCCGAAGGTGCTGACGGCGATCCGGGAGGCCGCCGGCGTCGACGTCTACGAGGGCTACGGCCTGACCGAATGCGCGCCGGTGGTGACGTCGACGCTGGTCACGGGCTACCCGAAGCCGGGTTCGGTCGGCCGCCCGCTGCCCGGGATCGAGCTGCGGCTGGTCGACAGCGACGGCACCGACCAGGCCGTGCCGCTCGACCCGGACGACGTTGACGACATCTTCGAGGCCGAAGGCGAGACCGGGCTGGTGTCGATCCGCGGCGCGAACCTCTTCTCCGGCTACTGGCCCGACGGCGAGCACGGGCCGGACGAGGAGGGCTGGTTCCGCACCGGCGACGTCGGCTACCTCGACGTCGACGGCGACCTGCACCTGGTCGACCGCGCCAACGACCTGATCATCGTCAACGGCTTCAACGTCTTCCCGCGGGAGGTCGAGGAGGTCATCGGGCAGCTGCCCGGGGTGGCCGAGGCCGCCGTCATCGGCGTGGTGGACGAGCGAAGCGGCGAAGCGGTGAAGGCGTTCGTGGTGCCGGCGGCCGGGGCGGCGCTGTCCGAGCAGCAGGTTGTCGACCACTGCACCGCCCACCTGGCCGGGTACAAGGTGCCGCACCTGGTCGAGTTCGCCGAGTCGCTGCCGCACTCGGCCACCGGGAAGCTGCGCCGCCTGCGGCTGCGGTAGGAAGGACGCCATGGCGCACGAAGTGACGGTCATGGGCCGCGAGGGCTGCCACCTCTGCGAGGTCGCGGAGGCCGAGGTCGCGCGGATCTGCGGGGAGCTGGGCGTCGGCTGGACGGCGGCGGACGTCGACACCGACCCGGAGTGGCGCGCGGAGTACGGCGACCGCGTCCCGGTGATCCTGGTCGACGGCGCCGAGCACGGCTACTGGCGCGTCGAAGAGGACCGGCTGCGGCGCGCGCTGGCCCAGCCGTAACACGTCCGTAAGCGGTATCCGGCAGCCTCTGCGCGTCCCGGCTCCGAAGATGGAGACGTGACCACTCTGCAAGACGCGCCGCCGCGGCGGCTTTCGCTGCCGGTCGCGACCCTGGTCGGCGTCCTCGCGCTGGCCGCCGCCCTCGGCGTGGGGCACCTGGTCGCGGGCTTCGTCGGGTACACGGCGTCGCCGTTCATCGCGGTGGCGAACTACGTGATCGACCACAGCCCGACGGCCGTCGTGAAGTGGGCCGAGCGGACGCTGGGCACCTGGGACAAGCCGGTGCTGAAGGCCGGGCTCGCCGTGGTGCTGGTGCTGTTCGCGCTGCTGGCGGGCCAGCTTTCGCGCCGGACGCCGCGCGCCGGGCAGATCCTGGTCGTCGTGCTCGGCGCCGCCGGGGTCGCCGCGGTGTACGCGCGCTCCGACCTCGGGCAGGTGTCGCTGCTGGCGCCGGTCGCGGCCCTGGTCGCCGGCCTCGCGGTGTTCACCTGGCTGCACCGGATCGCGCTGCCGCCGGACGTCGTCCACGACCGGGGCTTCGACCGGCGGAAGTTCCTGCGCGCCGGGGTCGGTGTCGTCGCGGGTTCGGGCGTCGCGGCGGTGGTCGGCCAGGTGGCCGGGACCAGCTCGAACGCCGAGGACTCCCGGGCCGCCGTCGGGCCGCTGGTGCCCGCGCGGACCGCGCCGCCGCTGCCCGCGGACGCCGACTTCGCGAAGCTGGGCTCACCGCCGTTCATCACGCCGAACGGCGACTTCTACCGCATCGACACCGCGCTGGTCGTGCCGCAGATCCGGACCGAGGACTGGAGCCTGAAGATCCACGGGCTGGTCGACCGCGAGGTGACGTTCTCCTACGCCGACATCCGGAACCGGCCGCTGGTCGAGCGCCGGGTGACGCTGACGTGCGTGTCCAACGAGGTCGGCGGCCCGCTGATCTCGAACGCCAGCTGGATCGGCGTCGACCTGGTGGACCTGCTCGACGAAGCCGGCGTGCAGGCGGGCGCGGAGCAGATGTTCGCCACCAGCGTCGACGGCTGGACGTGCGGCACCCCGGCGAACGTCGCCCTCGACCCCCAGCGCGGCGCCATGCTGGCGATCGGCATGAACGGCGAACCCCTCCCGGTCGAGCACGGCTTCCCGGCGCGCATCGTGATCCCCGGGCTGTACGGGTACGTGTCGGCGACGAAGTGGGTCCAGTCGCTGGAGTTCACCAAGTGGAGCGACCGGCAGGCGTACTGGCTCAGCCGCGGCTGGAGCGAGCAGGCGCCGATCAAGACGGAGTCGCGCATCGACACCCCGTCCGGCTTCGCCCGCGTCCCGGCCGGCAAGGTCCGCCTGGCGGGGACGGCGTGGGCCCAGCACACCGGCATCGCGAAGGTCGAAGTCCGCCTGGACCAGGGCGCGTGGGTGCCGGCGACGCTGTCCGCGGAGGTGAGCAAGGACACCTGGCGGATGTGGTGGGCCGAGCTGGACGTGCCGAAGGGGACGCACCAGGCGTTCGTCCGGGCGACGGACCAGGACGGGTACACCCAGACGGAGAACCGCGCGGACCCGGTCCCGGACGGCGCGACGGGCTGGCACTCGGTGAGCCTCGACGCGAGCTGAGTGCCGGAAGTGCCTGGCCGGCGGGGCGGCGGAGACGCCGTGAATGACTCATTCATGTCGTCGGACGAGGTGAATGACTCATTCATGTCGTCCCGGCGCCGGTTCGCTGAGTGCCGGAAGTGCCTGGCGGGCAAGGATTCTGACGCCGTGTCATGATCGCTCGCCCGGTTCCAGCCCCTGGGAACCGCCTCCGACCAGTGACTTTGTGCGTGCGTTCACAAGTGGTCTACCGTAGGACCATCGCCCCCGGGCGGTCCGGCATCGAACCGGACTCCGCGTCCTGGGTCAAGACACAGTTCGGCATGGCAGTGGCGATGGCCGCCGGGTGCACAGCGGGCAGGAGACGACGGGCGTGGTGACACAGCGGGGGAGGCGCGACGCGGCGGACTCCCCGGGCCGGGCGCCGCGACGGGCCCGCCGCTCGAGCGCCCCGGACGCCGACAACGCCCCCACCGCCGAGATGCCGGCCGTACCCGCCGACGCCGACGGCCGCAACGGGGATGCCCCCGAGGCCGTGCGGGCGAAGTCGATCCCCGAAGCGGCGGTCGCGCGGCTCGCCGTCTACCTGCGGGTGCTGTCCGGTCTGCGCGACCAGGGCGCCACGACGGTGTCGAGCGAAGAGCTGTCCCAGGCCGCGGGCGTGAATTCCGCGAAATTGCGCAAAGACCTCTCCTACCTCGGCTCCTACGGCACGCGCGGCGTCGGCTACGAAGTCAGCGTCCTGGTGAGCCAGATCGAGCGCATCCTCGGCCTGACCCGGCAGCACAAGGTCGCCGTGGTCGGGATCGGCAACCTGGGCCACGCGCTGGCGAACTACGGCGGCTTCCCGGGGCGCGGCTTCCCGGTCGAGGCCCTGTTCGACCTGGACGCGGACCTGATCGGCGTGCCCGTGGGCGGCCTCCCCGTGTCGCACATGGACGACATCCCGCGGATCTGCGCCGAGCGCGGCATTTCCATCGGCGTGATCGCCACTCCGCCGACCGCCGCGCAGTCGGTGTGTGACCGGCTGGTCGCGGGCGGTGTCCAGTGCATCCTCAACTTCGCCCCGGTCGTGTTGCAGGTTCCTGCTCACATCGAGGTCCGCAAAGTGGATTTGGCCGTCGAGCTGCAGATACTCTCGTTTCACGTGGCCCGCCGCGCGGACGACGCCGCCGCGGATCAGGGCAATTCCGGATTACGCGCCCCCGGTGCGCCGTCCGAGAATGGGAACGGCAGGCGGAACGGTTCGGGTCCGGACGGCGGACGGGAAATGGTGGTGCGCTCATGAGCGTTTTGGCGGTCGGTCTTTCGCACCGGAGTGCGGAGCTGAGCACGCTCGAGCGCGCCGCGATCCCCGCGCCCGAGGTCGGCAAGGTGCTCGACGAGCTGCAGCAGGCCCAGCACGTCAGCGAGGTCATGCTCGTCTCGACGTGCAACCGGATCGAGGTCTACGCGGTCGTCGAGACGTTCCACGGCGGCCTCAACGACGTCTCCGACGTGCTCGCCCGCCAGGCCGGGATGGAACCCGCCGAGCTCTACGACAGCCTGTACGTCCACTACGCCGGCGCCGCCGTCGAGCACCTGTTCTCGGTCACCTCGGGCCTCGACTCGATGGTCGTCGGCGAGACGCAGATCCTCGGCCAGATCCGGTCCGCGTACGCCACCGCGCGCGAGGCGGGCACCGTCGGCCGCACGCTGCACGAGCTGATCCAGACCACGCTGCGCGTCGGCAAGCGCGTCCACACCGAGACCGGGCTGGACCAGCTCGGCGCGTCGGTCGTGTCCGAAGCGCTCGCCGCGGCCGGGGACGTCACCGGCAAGCACGCCGTCATCGTCGGCGCCGGCTCGATGGGCGCGCTGAGCGCGTCGCAGCTGCGCAAGGCCGGCATCGGCGAGATCACCGTGGCCAACCGCACCGACGCCCGCGCCCGGCGGCTCGCCGCGAACGTCACCGAGCAGGGCGTGCCGGCCCGCGCGGTCCCGCTGTCCGG
>NZ_JAAGNB010001672.1:0-6373 GCF_010550475.1 Amycolatopsis sp. SID8362 | reverse complement strand
GCTGCGGGAGCGCCGCGACGAGATCCCGGCCATCGCCCGTGAGCTGCTACGCGGCTTCGGCGCTTCGCTGCGGCTTACCCCGGGGGCGCTGGAGCTGCTGGCGTCCCAGCACTGGCCGGGCAACCTGCGCGAGCTGGCAGGCGTACTGGCGGCCGCAGCCGACCGCCGGTCCGCGGGCGACCTGACGGCGGCCGACCTCGCCCCGGACTGCACGGAGACGGGCGCGGCCCTGACCGGCTGGGAGCAGGCCGAGTACGACGTCATCGTCCGGACCCTGCGCGCGTGCGACGGCAACAAGGTCCGGGCGGCCAAGCAGCTGGGCATCAGCCGGTCCACGCTCTACAACCGGATGCGGGCGCTGCGGGTCCGCTGAGCGCGAGCTCCCCAATGAGGTTTTCTCATAGCCGCGCTGGTCGCTACGTTGAGGTTCGGTCAGGAGCACGGACTGCCTCGCGCCCGGTCACCCACATCGGCGACGTCGCGGCAGGCTGCGATGGGCCAGGGTCCCGGCACGCCCGTCCCCACACACAGCCGAGGTGTCCGGGATTTGGACACTCCACCGCCGCGCCGTCTCCACACAATCGAGGCACGCGCACCGCCGCACGTGGAGGAGATGGCCGTGAAGACGAAGGCAGCCGTACTGTTCGACGCCGGGAAGCCGTTCGAGATCATGGAGCTCGACCTCGACGGGCCCGGCCCCGGCGAAGTGCTCATCAAGTACACCGCCGCCGGGCTGTGCCACTCGGACCTGCACCTGATCGACAACGATCTCGTGCCGCGGTTCCCGATCATCGGCGGCCACGAGGGCGCCGGGATCATCGAGGACGTCGGGCCGGGCGTGACGAAGGTGCAGCCCGGGGACCACGTCGTGTGCAGCTTCATCCCGAACTGCGGCACCTGCCGCTACTGCTCGACCGGCCGCCAGAACCTGTGCGACATGGGCGCCACCATCCTCGACGGCCACATGCCGGACGGTTCCTTCCGCTTCCACGGCGGCGGGCAGGACTTCGGGGCGATGTGCATGCTCGGGACGTTCTCCGAGCGCGCGACCATCTCCCAGCACTCGGTGGTCAAGGTCGACGACTGGCTGCCCCTGGAGACCGCCGTGCTCGTCGGATGCGGCGTGCCCACCGGCTGGGCCACCGCCAACTACGCCGGCGGCGTGCGGGCCGGGGACACCACCGTCGTCTACGGGATCGGCGGCATCGGCATCAACGCCGTGCAGGGCGCCGCGCACGCCGGGGCGAAGTACGTCGTCGCGGTCGACCCGGTGGAGTTCAAGCGGGAGACGGCGCTGAAGTTCGGCGCCACCCACGCGTTCGCCACCGCCGCCGAGGCCGCCGAGAAGGTCAGCGAGCTGACCTGGGGCCAGCTGGCCGACCAGGCGCTGATCACCGTCGGCACGGTCGACGAGGAGGTCGTCAGCGCCGCGTTCGACGTCGTCGGCAAGGGCGGGACCGTCGTCATCACCGGGCTCGCCAACCCCGAGAAGCTCACCGTGCACCTGTCCGGCGCCGTGCTGACGCTGTTCGAAAAGACGGTCAAGGGCACGCTGTTCGGCTCGGCGAACCCGCAGTACGACATCGTCCGCCTGCTGCGGCTCTACGACGCCGGGAAGCTCAAGCTCGACGAGCTGGTGACCCGCAAGTACACCCTGGAGCAGGTGAACGAGGGCTACCAGGACCTGCGGGACGGCAAGAACATCCGCGGCGTGATCGTCCACGCGTAGCGGGTGGTGTCCACAGTGGACCTAGACTCGCCGTACCGGGTGAACCCGCGCGAGCCCTTCGAGGCGCTCGCACACCGCTGCGAACGCCGGGACGGGTGCTTGCTCGGCGCCCCGGACGTGGTCCGCTTCGTCCGGGAGCTGGCGATGCACGCCACCGCCCGCGACGCGCTCGACGCCGCGGAACTCGGCGGGACCAGCCGGGCCCGGGTGGTGGCGGCGCTCGAACACCTCGCCGCCACCGGCGTCATCGTCGCCGACCCGTGAACCACGGTGGCCACCACGATCCCGACGTGGTGGCCACCGGCCTCACGGGCGCGGGGCGTTGCGCAGGTTGGCCCGCGCGAGGTCGACCATCTTGCCGACGCCGCCGTTGAGCACCGTCTTCGTCGCGCCGAGGGCGAAGCCGCGCACCATCTCGCCGGTGATCCGCGGCGGGATCGACAGCGCGTTCGGGTCGGTGACGACCTCGACGACCGCCGGGCCGGGGTGCGCGAACGCCTTCTCCAGCGCGCCGCGCACGTCGGCCGGATCCTCGACGCGTTCGGCGAAGACACCGCACGCGGCGGCGATGGCCGCGAAGTTCACCGGCGCGTGGTCGGTGCCGAAGTCCGGGAGGCCGTCGACGAGCATCTCCAGCTTCACCATGCCGAGCGTGGCGTTGTTGAACACCACGACCTTCACCGGCACGTCGTAGGCCGGCAGCGTCAGCAGGTCGCCCATCAGCATGGCGAGCCCGCCGTCGCCGGAGAGCGACACGACCTGGCGGTCCGGCTGGGACAGCTGCGCGCCGATCGCGTGCGGCAGCGCGTTCGCCATGCTGCCGTGCCGGAACGAGCCGAGCACCCGGCGGCGGCCGTTGGGGGTCAGGTAGCGCGCGGCCCAGACGTTGCCCATGCCGGTGTCGACGGTGAACACGGCGTCGTCGGCGGCGACCTCGTCGAGCACCGAAGCGACGTACTCCGGGTGGATCGGACGGCGCTGCTCGATCTTGCCCGTGTACGCGCCGACGACCTTCTCCAGCTTGCGCACGTGCTCGCGCAGCATCCGGTCGAGGAACACCCGGTCGGTGCGCGGCCGCAGCAGCGGGAGCAGCGCGCGCAGCGTCTCGCGCACGTCGCCGTGCACGGCCAGGTCCAGCGGCGTGCGGCGGCCGAGGCGGGAAGCGTCGTGGTCGACCTGGATCGTGCGCGCCTGCGGGAGGAACTTGTCGTATGGGAAGTCCGTGCCCAGCAGCACGATCCGGTCGGCCTCGTGCATCGCGTCGTAGCAGGCGCCGTAGCCGAGCAGGCCGCTCATGCCGACGTCGAACGGGTTGTCGTACTGGATCCATTCCTTGCCGCCGAGCGAATGCCCGACCGGGGCGGCGAGCTTTTCCGCCAGTGCCATGACTTCTTCGTGCGCGCCGCGGACGCCGGCGCCCGCGAACAGCATCACCTTCTCCCCCGAGTTCAGCAGGTCGGCCAGCTCCCGCACGGTCTCCGGAGCCGGCACCGGCGGCGACGGCGCGACCAGCGGGAGCCGCTCGGTCAGCGGGCCGGTCGCCTTGCGGTCGGCGAGGTCGCCGGGGATGGTCAGCACCGCGACGCCGCCCTTGCCGACCGCCGCCTGGGTGGCGATGCGCAGCAGGCGCGGCAGCTGCGCCGGGTCCGCGACGACCTCGCTGAAGTGGCTGCACTCGGCGAAGAGCCGGTCCGGGTGGGTCTCCTGGAAGAACCCGGTGCCGATCTGGTTCGACGGGATGTGGGAGGCGATCGCGAGGACCGGCGCGCCCGAGCGGTGCGCGTCGAACAGGCCGTTGATCAGGTGCAGGTTGCCCGGCCCGCAGCTGCCCGCGCACACCGCGAGCTTGCCGGTGACCTGCGCTTCGGCCGCCGCGGCGAAGGCGGCGGTCTCCTCGTGCCGGACGTGCACCCACTCGATGCCGTCGATCCGGCGCACGGCGTCGACGATCGGGTTCAGGCTGTCCCCGACGATGCCGTAGATGCGCTCGACGCCCGCGTCCCGCAACGTCCTGACCAGTTGTTCCGCCACCGTAGCCATACCTCCAGCGTGCCCGCGCGCCCCTCATGCGTCCAATGCCTGATTGGCTGAATTTCCATACACTGGCGGCATGGACGTCCAGACGCTGCGGCTCTTCCGCGCGGTCGCCGGCGGCGCGACCGTCACGGAGACCGCGGCCGGGGCCCACCTCACCCAGCCCGCGCTGTCCCGTGCCCTGCGGCGGCTGGAGCACGAGGCAGGCGCCGAGCTGTTCCGCCGGTCCGGGCGGCTGCTGCGGCTGACCCCGGCGGGGCACGCCTTCAAGCGGCACGTCGACCTCGTGCTCGACCAGCTCGACCAGGGCCTGCGCGAAGTCGGCGAGATCGTCGCGCCGGGCACCGGGGTCGTGCCGCTGGCCTTCCTGCACACCTTCGGGACGTGGCTGGTGCCCGACGTCCTGCGGGGCTTCCTGCGCGAGCACCCCGGCGCCCGCTTCGAGCTGCGGCAGCACGGCGAGGCCGGGCTGGAGGCGGAGCTGCTCGACGGCACCGCCGACCTCGTCCTCACCAGCGGCGACCCGGGACACCCGCAGCTGCACTGGGAACGCCTGCTCGTCGAGCCATTGCGGCTCGCGGTGCCGCCGCACCACCGGCTGGCGCGCCGCCGCCGGGTGCGCCTCGCCGACCTCGCGGACGAGACGTTCATCCTCCTGCGCCCGGGTTACGCGCTGCGCGAGACGACCGAGCGCCTGTGCGCCGAGGCCGGGTTCGCGCCCCGCATCGGGTTCGAAGGCGACGAGGTCGAGACGCTGCGCGGGCTCGTGACCGCCGGGCTCGGTGTGTCCGTGCTGCCGCTGCCGCACGCCGCGGAGTTCCCGGCGCCGCACCTGGAACTGACCGATGTGGACGCCGCTCGCGACATCGGGCTCGCGTGGGCGGGCGGCCGGACTCTCCCGCCGTTGAGCGAAACCTTCCGGCGGTACGTCCTCGACCGTCCACAAGGGACCATGTGAGAAACACCGTGTGACCACGCGAAGTGACCGGTGGTGTGACAGGGTGGGGACATGGCCGCGCTGAGATCCTTCCTGACGTCCTGGACCTCCGTCACCCCCGTGCTCGGCATCCTCGTGCTCGCGCTGGCCTGGGGCCGCGACCTCGGCCCGGTCTTCGTGGCGATCGTCGCGATCGCGCTCGGCGCGACCGTGCTGGCCGCGGTGCACCACGCGGAGGTCGTCGCGCACCGCGTCGGGGAACCGTTCGGCTCGCTCGTGCTCGCGGTCGCGGTCACCGTCATCGAAGTCGCGCTGATCGTCACGATGATGGTCTCCGGCGGCCCGGACGCCGGCTCGCTGGCGCGGGACACCGTGTTCGCCGCGGTGATGATCACGACCAACGGCATCGTCGGCATCTCGCTGCTCGTCGGCGCCCGCCGCTACGGTGTCACGCTGTTCAATTCCGAAGGCAGCGGCGCCGCGCTGGCCACGGTCGCGACGCTGGCCACGCTGAGCCTGGTGCTGCCGACGTTCACCTCCAGCACGCCCGGCCCGGCGTTCTCTTCGGCGCAGCTGACGTTCGCCGCCGTCGCCTCGCTGGCGCTGTACGGCACGTTCGTGCTGACGCAGACCGTGCGCCACCGCGACTTCTTCCTCCCGGTGGCGGCCGACGGCGAGGTCAAGGAGGACGACCACGCCGACCCGCCGACCAACCGGGCGGCGCTGGGCAGCCTCGCGCTCCTGCTGGTGGCCCTGGTCGCGGTCGTCGGCCTGGCGAAGGTGGAGTCCCCGGCGATCGAGGCGGGCGTCCGCGCGGCCGGCTTCCCGCAGTCGTTCGTCGGCGTGGTGATCGCGCTGCTGGTGCTGCTGCCGGAGACCCTGGCGGCGACACGCGCGGCCCAGCGCGACCGGATGCAGATCAGCCTCAACCTCGCCTACGGCTCGGCGATCGCGAGCATCGGCCTGACGATCCCGGCGATCGCGCTCGCGTCGGTGTGGCTACCGGGCGAACTGCTGCTCGGCCTCGGCTCGACGCAGATCGTGCTACTGGCCCTGACGGTGGTGGTGAGCGTCCTGACGGTGGTCCCGGGCCGCGCAACCCGCCTCCAGGGCGGCGTGCACCTGGTCCTGCTGGCGGGTTTCCTGGTGCTGGCCGTCAACCCCTGACAGCCGCCGGTCGTGAGTGTTTAGGCGGGTTAGAACCCGCCTAAACACTCACGAGCCGGCCGAGCGGACCTCGATCCCCACCACGCACGTGTCGTCGTCGGTGTCCGCCGTGCTGTACGTCAGCAGCGTGTCCAGCTGGTGCTCCAGCCCGCCCTCGTGGCGCTCCACCAGTGTCACCAGCCTCGACACCGTTTCCTGCACCGGGCGGTCGCGCCGCTCGATCAGGCCGTCGGTGTAGATCAGCAGGATGTCGCCCTCGGCGAGGCGGATCTCCTCCTCCGAGTACGTCACGTCGCGGACCGCGCCCAGCAGCGAGCCGCGGATGAGGGGCAGCGTCGTCACCTCGCCGCCGCGGTGGCGGACGATCGGGGGCAGGTGGCCGGCCCGGGCCCAGCGCAGCAGCCGCGTCGCCGGGTCGTACACGGCCGCGACCGCGGTCGCCGTGACGTGGTCGGTGAGGTGGTAGGCCACCAGGTTCAGCCACGTCAGCAGCTGGGCGGGCCCGG
>NZ_JAAGNB010001615.1:0-8980 GCF_010550475.1 Amycolatopsis sp. SID8362 | reverse complement strand
CCGGACTACGAGAAACCGCTGTTCGTCGACGCGATGCTGAGCCGCGGCTGGGCCGTGGCGATCACCGACTACGAAGGCCTCGGCACGCCCGGCCTGCACACCTACGTCGTCGGCCGTTCGGAAGGCCACACGGTGATCGACGCGGCCCGCGCCGCGACCCGGCTGCCGGCGGCGGGCCTCGCGGCGGGCGGCCCGGTCGCGTTCTCCGGCTACTCCCAAGGCGGCGGGGGAGCGGCCTGGGCGGGCGAGCTGGCGCCGTCGTACGCACCCGAGCTGACCGTCGCTGGCATCACCGCCGGCGGCACGCCCGCGGACCTCGACGTGGTGGCGAAGAGCCTCGACGGCGGCGTCGGGTTCGGCTTCCTGCTGCTCTCGGCGCTCGGCCTGGACGCGGCGTACCCCGAGCTGGACCTGCCCGCCTACCTCAACGACCGCGGCCGCACGCTGTACGCGACCCAGCAGGACGCCTGCGTCGACGCGGTGTTCGGCTACGCCTTCGGGCACATCGCCGACTACACGACGGCGAACCCGCTCACCACGGCGAAGTGGCAGGCCCGGCTGGCCGAGAACAAGCTGGGCGCCCGGCCGCCGAAGGCGCCGGTCTTCCTGTTCCACGGCAGCGGCGACGAGATCATTCCCTTGTCCCAGGCACAAACCCTGCGCCGTGAGTACTGCGCGGCGGGCGTCCCGGTCACGTGGGGCACCTACCTCGGCGAGCACGTGACGACGCTGGCGTTCTCGGCCGGCGACGTCGTGGGCTACCTGGCCGACCGGTTCGCGGGCAAGCCGGCGCGGTCCAGCTGCTGAGCGATTTCCTCGGCGGGGTAAGGGGTTTTCCGGCTCTCCCCGTGCAGGGCGACGTAGAACTCGTTGACGACGACGGCGAGCGGGGCGTAGCGCCGCAGGAGGTCTGCCGAGGGCAGTTCCGGCAGCGCGCGCCCCGCGGCGCACTCGCGCACGAACGCGTGGCGCGCGCGGTAGTCCGGCGCGTCGACGAGCCGCCGGACGATCGAGTTGACCAGGTGGGTCAGCACGTAGGCGCGGTCGTGGTCGGCGTGCTCGGCGAGGAACTCCGCCTCCGCGCCGGAGAGCGTGAAGTCCGGCAGCGCGGCGAGGCCGAAGTCGGTCAGGTAGAGCCGTTCGCCGTCGGTGAGGATGTTCGCGAAGTGCGCGTCGAAGTGCTGGACGCCCTGCGCGGCCAGGAATTCGGTGACGGCGCGCAGGTCCCGGTGGGCGAGGCCGGTCCCGTCGGGGTGGGTTTCCAGCCACCGCGTCAGGTTTCCCGGGATGTGTTCGAGGAACAGCACGAGATCCGCGGTGGCGCCGTCGAGCGCTTCGAGCCGTCGCCGCACGCCCGGGTCGTCGTGCCAGAACGCGACGTCGCGCGCCAGGTCGGTCCGGGGACGCGGCAGGCCGGGCAGGACCCGCCAGTGGTGCAGCAGCGGGAAGTTCTCGCACTCGCCGGTGCGGACCCAGTCGCTCGCCGCCCGGTGCGCGGCCAGCTCCCGCCACGCCCCGCCGCCCGCGGACCCGACGCCGTAATGGGCCCAGGGCGGCAGGCCGTAGAGGTCGGCGGTCGAGCCTTCGTGCCGCCGTTCCACGTCGGTGAGCGCGACCCGCTTGACGAAGACGGGTTCGTCTTCGACTCGCAGGAGCCAGGTCGACCCGCCGATCCCGGTGCCGTGCGGGCGCGCGGCGGCCAGCACGTCACCGGGGGCGTCCGCGAGGGCGGCGGCGATCGTCTCGTGGCGCGCGAGCCGCGTCATCGGCGCCGGGTCTTCACGTCGGCCATGGGTACCGACCGTACCGTCGCGGTACGTACCTCAGTCGATCGGGCGCTCGGTGTCCGGGACGCACTGGTAGGTCAGGTAGGCGAGGCTGGCACCGACCGTGCGGGCACCGACGAGGCGCAGCGAGTGCGAGCTGCTGATCAGGTCGAACAGGCGCTCGCCCGCGCCCAGCACGAACGGGAAGATCGTCAGCCGCAGCTCGTCGACGAGGCCGGCGTCGATCAGCGCGGGCACGAGCCGGGAGCTGGCGTAGACGCGGATCTCGCCGTCGACCTTCTCCTTCAGCGTCGACACCTCGCTCAGCACGTCGCCGGTCAAGACCGTCGAGCCGTTCCAGGCGCCGGCGTGGTCCAAGGTGGTGGAAACGACGTATTTGGGCAGGCTGTTCATCTGGTCCGCCAACGCGCCGGTGCGGGACGGGTACCGTGCGGCGAAGAACTCGTAGCTGCGTCGTCCCAGCAGCAGGGCCTGCGCGGCCAGCGCGTCTTCGAGGATGAGCGCGTCCCATGCCCCGCGGTCGGCCGGGGAGAGCGAGGCACGCCAGTCGCCGACGCGGCTGATGCCCTCCTCACCGGTCGCGTCCTGGGTGACTCCGTCGAGCGAGGTGTTTTCGAAGACGACGATCGTGCCCATGTCGGTGCTCCTTCGGTTCGTGGTGTCGGACTGCCGCTGAGGCAGACAGCCGGCATCGGCGAAACTGGGCGCGCACCGGCCGCCCAGTTCGCGGGCCGGGCGGGGTCCACACGTCGGGGGGAGATGGGCCCGGAGGAGGAGACTGGCATGGTGACCGGCGAGCTGATGTCCAAGGCGAGGGCGGGGGACGGCGAGGCGTTCCGCGCCCTGATCCAGCCCTACCGCGTGGAACTGCAGGTGCACTGCTACCGGATGCTCGGATCGGTGCAGGACGCGGAGGACGCGCTGCAGGACACGTTGCTGGCCGCCTGGCAGGGCCTGACCGGGTTCGAGGAGCGCGCCTCGCTGCGCACCTGGCTGTACCGGATCGCCACCAACCGGTGCCTCAACGCGCGCCGCGCGGCGAGCCGGCGCCAGGCCAAGGAGTGGGACGTGCCGCGGGTGGAACCGCCCGAGCCGACCCGGCTCGGCGAGGTCGTCTGGCTCCAGCCGTACCCCGACACGCTGCTCGACCAGGCGCCGCTCGGACCGGAGGCCCGCTACGAGCAAGCCGAATCCGTGTCCCTGGCGTTCGTCACCGCGTTGCAGGTGCTACCGCCGCGCCAGCTCGCCGTCCTCGTCCTGCGCGACGTCCTCGGATTCCACGCGGCCGAGGTCGCCGGCATGCTGGACTCGACCGTCGACTCGGTCACCAGCGCCCTCAAGCGAGCCCGGGCCGCCCTGCGCCGCCGTCCGGCAGCCGCCGCCCCGGCGCCGGCCCCCGGTTCGGCCGCCGAAGACGCGCTCACGGCGAAGTTCGCCCGCGCGTGGGAGTCCGCCGACCTCGACGCCCTGGTGGCCCTGCTGACCGACGACGTCTTCATGTCGATGCCGCCGATACCGTTCGAGTACGAGGGCCGGGACGTCGTCGCCCGCTTCTGCGCCGGCATCTTCGGCGCCGGCCGCCGGTTCGACCTGGTGCCGACCCGGGCCAACGGCCAGCCGGCGTTCGGTGCGTACCTGCGCGGCGCGAACGGCATCAGCCACGGCACCGGCATCTACGTCCTCACCCTCGCCGGCGACCGGATCAGCGCCTTGACCCGGTTCGACAACGCGGTGCTGCCCTGGTTCGGGCTGCCACGCTCACTCCCGAGCCGGTAGATCAGCTTGGTCGGTCCCGCAGCGGCGAACTGCCCGTAAGGTCACGGAGGCACGCTGAGAACCGGACCGTGGAAGGACACCGATGCTGGCCCTCGACATCCGCTCCACCGGCACTCCCACCGAGATCCGCGCGGCCACCGAGAAGTGGTGGAAGATCACCGACGCCGAGCTGGCGCGGTACGCGGACACCGTCTTGGCCGTCGTCGACAACGTCATCGTCGGGGTCTTCGAGGTCCGTGGGTACCACCGCGACGCGGCGGCCGACGGCCGGGTCGTGTTCGACCTGGGGCCGGAGCCCGAGTGGGAATGGGTGATCGGCAGGCCCAGCCCGTCGATCTGGGCGAACCACCACCGTGATCCGGTGAAGCGGCTGGGGGAAGCGACGGTCGAGGCACTGCGCAAGCGGCACCCGGACTACCGGCAGTCCGCCCACGGCTGGGTCTTCGACGTGGCCCCGGACGGGAAGTCGGCCACCGTCCGCGGGCCGGGGGCGCACCTGGTCGTCGCCGGGCTCGCGGACGGCGTCGCCCGGCTCGCCGTGCGGGACGCCGAGCACTGACCGGGTGGTCCGGTGTGGACAGTCCACACCGGACCACCCCAGCTCACGGAGCCCAGGGCGCCGCGACGGTCCAGCTGCTGTCCGCCGTCACCGTCTGCGGGCGGTCCGAACCCGTCCCCGCGCCCGACGCGATGTACACCGCCGAGTCGAAGTGGCGCAGGTACGCGCCCGGGATGTTCAGGGACTCGAACGTCACGCCGGTGCCGCCCACGCCTGGGCGGGTGCAGAACGTCGCGTCGGCGCGCATCAGCGCCGAACCGTCGTCCGGTGAATTGCGGACGCGGCCGTCCTGGTGGCGCAGGAACTGGCCCGGGTAGTTCACCGACTCGAACGAGTAGCACGACGACTCGCCCAGCCCGCGCCGCACCGTGTACGTCGCGTCCTGCTTCAACAGCGCGCTGCTGCCGCTGTTCACCACCTCCGTGTACGCGAGACCGCCCGAATGGCGCAGGTAGCGGTCGGTGTAGCCCCACGTCGTCACCCGCAGCGACTGGCGTGCGTTCACCGTCAGCGGGACCGAGCTGCGCCACAGCGCGGGTGCCGAGACGTCCCACGTCGCGTCCGCGGCGAAGCTCGTCGCGGTGTCCCACGCGTTCGGGCCGCCGCTGAGCGCCAGGTACACGGTTTCGTTGTAGTGCCGCAGGAACCGGCCCGGGAAGTTGGCCGACTCGAACGACGTCCCGCCGGCGGCCAACCCCGGCCGCGCGCACCACGTCGCGTCCGCGGTGAACGAGCCGCCCGTGTCGCTGTCGATGCGGACGCGGTTGTCGGCGTGGCGCAGGAACTTCCCGGGGAAGTTCACCGACTCGAACGAGAAGCAGCGCGGGTTCGCCAGCCCGGCGACCGTGCGGAACGACGCGTCCTGGCGGGGCCCGTCCGCGCTGCCCGTGGTCAGGACGTCCGTGCGGGCGAACGAATCCGCGTGCCGCAGGTACCGGTCGGTGTAGCCGGGCGTGGTCACCCGGAACGACCGCAGGTGCCCGAGCGTCAGCGGCACCGCCGCGTTCAGGTTCTTCGACGCGTTGATCAGGTCGGCGTGCGCCGCGCGGACGCGGGCGGTGTCGACCTTCTGCACCCGCCGGTCGTAGGTCAGCAGCCCGTTGTACTCGCCTTCGACGTCGGTGATCTCGGTGTAGACCGACGCCGACAGGCCCTTCGTGAGCATCAGCTGCCGCGTGTCGCGGATCATCCCGGTGAAGCGGTCGTTCAGCTGCGCCGCGCTCGCCATCTGCTCGTAGGCGAAGAACCCGCCGGTGGGGCTGTACTCGTGCCCGGGGTTGCGCAGGCCGAGGCCGCCGAACTCGCCGAGCACCGACACGCGGGTGCCGGACGGCCGGGGCGCGTCCGGGCCGGTGTACACGTGCCAGTCGATGATGTCGCCGGTGCCCGGGTCACCCTTCGACGCGCAGCAGTTGAACCCGCTGTGCGCGTTCACCAGCCGTGTCGGGTCCTGGTTCTTGATGTTCGTCGTGACGCGCCTGGTCTCGTCGAGGTTCCACTCGCCCCAGCCCTCGTTGAACGGCACGTACGTGATGACGGCGGGGGAGAAGCGGTGCTCGTCGACGATCTCGCGCGCTTCGGTTTCGAACTCGGCGATCTGCGCGGCCGTCCGGGTGCTGTCGCCGGTCGGCGTCGACGGGATGTCCTGCCACACCAGCAATCCCAGCCGGTCGGCCCAGTAGTACCAGCGTGCCGGTTCGACCTTGATGTGCTTGCGCACCATGTTGAAACCGAGGTCCTTGTGCTTCTGCAGGTCGGAAGCCAGCGCCGCGTCGGTCGGCGCGGTGTACAGGCCGTCCGGCCAGAAGCCCTGGTCCAGCGTGCCTGCCTGGAACACGAACTCGCCGTTCAACGTCGGGCGCAGCACGCCGTTCACGTTCTTCGTGCCGACCTCGCGCATGCCGAAGTAGCTGACGACCTGGTCGACCGTCGCGCCCGAGGCGTTGCGCAAGGACACGCGCAGGTCGTAGAGGAACGGGTCGTCGGGCGACCACCGCCGCGCGTTCGGCACCGGCACCGAGAACTCCGTGAAGCCGCCGGTCGCGCTGCCGACGACGGCGCCACCGGTCATCGACTCGGCGAGCACGGAGTACCCGGTCACGTCACCGCGCCCGAACACCCGCACCCGGGCGGTGTTGTTCGCCAGGTTCGGGTAGATGTCGACCGAGAAGATCGACGACGGCGCCGTCGGCTCCAGCCAGACCGTCTGCCAGATCCCCGAAGTCGGCGTGTAGAAGATGCTCGACTGCGCGTTGGCCTGCTTGCCGACCGGCTGCTTCTCGCCGCGGCCGTCGGTCGGGTCGTAGACGCGCACGACGATTTCGTTGCTGCCGCCGGTGAGCCGCGCGGTGATGTCGGCTTCGAACCGGTCGTAGCCGCCCTTGTGCGAAGCGACCTGGACGCCGTTGACCCACACGGTCGCTTCGTAGTCGACGGCGCCGAAGTGCAGCTGCACGTTCCGCCCGGCCCACGCCGACGGCACGGTGAAGGTGCGGCGGTAGAACATCAGGTCCCGGTTGTCGTTGCGCATGATGCCCGACAGCGCCGACTCGACCGGGTAGGGCACCAGGATGCGCTCGGGCAGCGTCTGCCCGAGCGGGGGCGCGGCGTAGCGGTCGACGCTGCCGCCCGCGCCGGTGGCGGGGTTGAGGAACTCCCATTCGCCGTTGAGGGACTGCCACTCAGACCGCTGCATCTGCGGACGCGGGTAGTCGGGCAGCGGGTTGGTGGTGCTGACCTGGGACGTCCACGGCGTGGACAGCGGCGGGGGTTTCGGGGTGACGGCGGCGTTCGCGGCGGGTGCCACCACGACGAGCGGCGACAGCAGCGCGAGGACCAGGGCGACGAAGCGGCGCATCGAACTCCTCCGGGGACGCGCACGGAACCGCGCACCGGCCTGGCGGGGACGGCGGAGCACTCCGGGCGGGGGCGGGCACGCCGAGCCCGGAGCACTACCGCGGGCTCGTCAAACCGAACGTAACACGGAACACGGGCAAACAGAAAACACCAGACAATCAAGACCAGACCACTCGGACGACCGGTCCACGCGCGAGACGCCGCCTCACCCTCGGTATGCGCCCGATCGCAGCAGGCAACTACGCTGTCCGGAGCAATCGCGCTCCGGAGGAGGTCCGGGTTGGTTCCCGCCTGTAGCTGGCTGATCGTCGCGGCGACCTGGCGACGCGGGGAGGTCGCGTGAACCCGGCCCTGCTCCCGCTCGCCGCGGCGGTCTTCTGCTTCGCCGTCTTCCTGGTCAGCTTCCTGCTCGACCGCCGCAAGCTGCGCAACGGCTTCTACCTGTTCTTCGCGCTCGCGTTCTCCGGGCTCACGCTGCTCGCGCTGCTGGCGTCGATCTCCCCGGAGGCCGCGGCGTTCGTCGCGCTCGGGCTGTTCGCGCTGGTCCCGCTGACCATCGTCGTGCTCGCGGTGTTCCTGATCGGCAACGGCGTCACGATGCTGCGCCGCGAAGGCCGCCGCCCGGCCAACCTGCTGTCCCTGGCCGCCGGCGTCGGCATCGTGGCGCTCATCGTCTTCGACTTCGTCGTCGGGCAGCTGGGCTGGGCGCCGCTGGAAGCGGTCCGCGACAGCGTCAACGGCATCGTCGCCTACCTGGCGTTCCTCTTCGTCTGCTTCCTGCTGTACGCGCTGGTCTACGGGCGGATCCGCACCCGCCGCCCGCTGGACTTCGTGGTGGTGCTCGGATCGGGCCTGCTCGGCGGCCGCACCGTGCCGCCGCTGCTGGCCGCCCGCCTGGACCGCGGGCGCCGGGTGCTGGACGCCGAGTGCCGCAAGGGCCGGGAGCCGCTGCTGGTCACCTCCGGCGGGCAGGGGCCGGGCGAAGACGTGCCGGAGTCGCACGCGATGGCGGACTACCTCGCCGGCCGGGGGCTGCCTCGCGAGCGGATCGTGCTCGAAGACCGGTCGCGCACCACGCGGGAGAACCTGACGTTCAGCGCCTGCCTCATGCGCGAACGGCGGGCGGACTACCGGTGCGTCGTCGTCACGAACAACTTCCACGTGCTGCGCGCGGCGCTGCTGGCCCGCAAGACCAAGCTGAACGGCCAGGTCATCGGCGCGCCGACAGCGTGGTACTTCTGGCCGAGCGCCACCCTGCGCGAGTTCGCCGCGATCATCGTCGACCACAAGGTGCTCAACGGCATCGTCGGCGCGATGATCGTCCTGGCGAGCGTGCTGAAGGCGGTGTAGCCGTGGCGGGCGGCGGGTGTCCGGGGTGACACTGGCGGCATGAAGGTCGTCGACGGGCAGCGGAGCGCGTACCGCCCGCCGACGCCGTCCCCGACGCCCTTGAGGCGGGGTCCGGTGCTGGTCACGGCCGCTTTCGCGGGTCTCGGCGGCGCGCTGATCCCGGCCGCCGCGGTGCCCGCGCTCTGGCGGATCTGGCAGCTGTACGCGATGTTGTTCGGCGCGGTCGCCGTGGTGGAGGTGGCCGCCGTCGTCGCGGTGCTCGGGTGGCCGACGCGCACGACGGCCCGCTTCGGCGCGCTCACGGCGTTCGCGGCCCTCGTCGTGTGGGTGCTCAGCCGCCCGCTGGGCCTGCTGGTCCGGCTCGATCCCTGGCAGCCGGCGGACACGGTGGTGGGCTTCACCGACTACGTGGCCGCCGGCCTCCAGGTCATCGCGCTGTTCGGCTTCCTGCTGGTGCGCCGCCGCGGGGCACGCCCGTGGCCGTCCGCGCTGCGGCGGGTGACGGCGTGGATCGTGCTGTTCCCGGTGCTGCTGCTGGTCATCGCGACCGGCGCGGCGGGCACGGTGGCGGCCGGTGACGGCATCCGCGGCACCGGTGCCTCGGCCCTGCTCGACGGCGGCACGGTCGAGTACTGCCGCCCCGCCGGCGTCC
>NZ_JAAGNB010001567.1:0-3932 GCF_010550475.1 Amycolatopsis sp. SID8362 | reverse complement strand
GGCCGGGCCGTACACGCTGCGGGCGCGCGCCACCGACGCCACCGGCGCCCGGCAGCCCGACGTGACGCCGTACAACACGCAGGGCTACCTGTTCGGCGCGGTCGTCCGGCACCCGGTGACGGTGGCCTAGTGGTGGGTTTCCATCGCTGCCTCCTTCCTGCCGCGCATCGACGGTAGGAAGGAACGGCGGGGTGGAAGCTCGCCGTCGCAGTGAAAAACCCTTCGGCAACACCCCTTGACAAGGTGCGCGGCCGAACCGGCCCGGCGCGTTCAGCGCAGGCGGCGGGCCCGTTCGAGGCAATTCTGCAACACCGCTGGCCCCGGCGGGACGGCTCGTTGTTCGCTGGGGGCGGGAGGGCGGTGCGATGCGACGGGTGAGCGCGGGACGGCGGGCGGGCTGGCTGCTGCGGACGAACCGCGTGCTCGGCGCCCGGCCGCGGTACCGCCGCCTCACGGCCTTCGCCGCGGACTTCGACGCCGACGGCGTGACCCCGTCGGTGTCCGTCAGCACCTTGTCCCGCTGGGAAAACCGCGTCACGACGGTGCCCGGGGCGGCGGTGCGGCGCTACGAACGGATGCTCGACCTCCGGCCCGGGCTCCTCGTCGCGGTCAACGACACGGTCGCGCGGTACCTCACGCCGCCGACCCAGGCCGTCCCGCCGTGGGCGCGGCACCGGCGGCCGAACCCGGGGGCGCCGCTCGACGAGCTGGTCGACCTGGCCGTCACCGAAGCCGTGCTCGGCAGCGAGGAATGGGATCGCCTGACCGAGCTGCTCGCGGTCCGGCCGCAGCTGATCCTGAGTCCCGCGTCGACCTGGCAACGGCTTTCGGAACGGCTGCTCACCGAGATGTGCATCGCGGACGGCGTTTCGTGGATGCGCCGGGCCGAGGCGTTCCACCGGCTCATCGTGCACCCGGTCGGCCAGCGGGCGGCGATGACCGCCGCGGCCGCGGCGGCCGCGGACACCTCCGCGCAGAGCCTGATCGGCACCCTCGGCGTGTTCAGCGCGAGCGCCCACCCCGACGCCAGTTCGTCGGTCGTCCGCCACCTCACCGAACCGCTGACCGACCGGACCTTCTACGGGGCCTTGCTGACCAGCGTCAAGAAGCTGCGGTTCGGGCACTTCGACGACCGGCAGACGGCGTCCCTGCTGCCGATCCTGTGCGCGCTCGTGGCGGCGGGCGGCGGCGAACGGACGTCGCTGGCGGCCCGGCTGCTGCAGCTCCTTCCCCGTGAGCTGCAGGCGAAAGTCCCGAGCCGGGTGTGGGCCGCGGCGATGGCCGCGCTGTGGCCGGCGGCCGCGCCGGTTTCGGAACGGCTGGCCGCCGAGACCCTGGAAGCGATCGAGGAGCCGCCGCCCGACCCGCTGCTCGCGGTGTTCATCGGCGAGATGCTGGACGACCCCGTGTTCGACGTCCGGCTCTGCACGATGTTCCTGCTCTACGCGACCCCGTACCGCGCGCCGCTGGCGCACGCGCTCGCCCGCGAGCTGACCGCCACCCTCCGGCGGCGCGGCCACCCCGACCGGATCCAGCGCCTCCTCGACGCACTGCGCATCCTCGGCGGCGCGGAGGAACGGCGGCTCATCGAGTCGATGGTGCTCGCCGACCACCTCGGGATCGCGGTCCGCGATTCCGCCGCGTACGCGCTGGGCCACGTCGGCGGTGTCAGCCCGGACGACTTCTACCGCCGGGCGTTCGCCCGCTACGCCGAGAACGCCCGGCACGACGACAGCGCGCGCTCGGCGTCGGTGCTCGACCGGCTGGTGTACTGCATGGGAATCGGCGACCGCCGAGCGCTCCTCGGCGAAGTCGTCGGCCGTCCTGAGCTCCCGGCCCGCGTCCGCACGGCGGCGACGTGGTGGGCCGGGCTGCCGGCGTACATCAGGGAGAGCGCGGCCCGGTAAAGATAGTTTTCACTTTGACTATCTGTGCTGCCGGCGTTAGGCTGCGGTCGTGGAGGACGTGACCGCCGCCGAGCTGG
This sequence comes from Amycolatopsis sp. SID8362, assembly GCF_010550475.1. Classification (NCBI taxonomy): domain Bacteria; kingdom Bacillati; phylum Actinomycetota; class Actinomycetes; order Pseudonocardiales; family Pseudonocardiaceae; genus Amycolatopsis; species Amycolatopsis sp. SID8362. The sequence continues at coordinate 1,948 of NZ_JAAGNB010001567.1, read as the reverse complement.
ACTTCTGGTCGTTCGTGGCGCTGGCGAACCGGCGGCTGGCCGAGGAGTACGGCTTCCGGCACCAGCTCGCCACCGAGGTGCTGCTGACCCTCAACCGCGCCTCCGACCTGGTGACCTACGACCTCGAGGCCGCCGTGCACCGGCCGCGCGGGCGGTCGTGGTCGGCGTTCCGGCTGCTGTTCGTGGTCTGGCTGGCCGGCCCGCTGGAGCCGAAGACCGCCGCGCGGCTGACCGGGATGAGCCGGGCGGCCGTGTCGAACCTGGCCAAGGCGCTGGTCGCGGACGGCCTGCTCGACCGCACCCCGGACGAGCACGACGGCCGCTCGGTCCGGCTTTCGCTGACCGGGACCGGGCACGACGAGATGGTTTCCGTGTTCCAGGAGCACAACGAGCGCGAGTTCGGCTGGACGGACGCGCTCACCGAGACCGAGCAGCGCATCCTCGTGATGCTGCTGGGCAAGCTGATCACCAGCCGCGCCGGGTTCGACGCGCGGAGCCGCAGTTAGTAAACATGTGAACTAAATCGGCCGAGGAGGCGACCATGGGGTACTACCGCCGTGCGGGCACCATCCCACCCAAGCGGCACACCCAGCACCGCACGCCGGAGGGTGGGCTGTACTACGAAGAGCTGATGGGTGAGGAGGGGTTCTCCTCGGACTCGTCGCTGCTCTACCACCGCGGGGTGCCGTCGGCGATCGTCGACGCGACGCCGTGGGAGCTGCCGGACCAGTCGCTCACCGAGAACCGGCCGCTCATCCCGCGGCACCTGAAGCTCCACGAGCTTTTCCCGGGCCAGGACTGGAAAAGCGCCGACGTGGTGACCGGGCGACGGCTCGTGCTGGGCAACGGCGACGTGCGGATCTCCTACGTCGCGGCGGGGGAGACTTCGCCGTTGTACCGCAACGCCGTCGGTGACGAATGCGTGTACGTCGAGTCCGGCGAAGCACGCGTCGAGACCGTGTTCGGTGTGCTCGAAGCACGTCAGGGCGACTACGTGATCCTGCCGCGGGCGACCACGCACCGCTGGGTGCCGCTCGGGGACGAGCCGCTGCGCGCGTACGTCGTCGAGGCGAACTCGCACATCACGCCGCCGAAGCGGTACCTCTCGAAGTTCGGGCAGCTGCTGGAGCACGCGCCGTACTGCGAGCGCGACCTGCACGGGCCCGAGGAGCCGCTGCTGGCCGACGGTACGGACGTCGAGGTGCTGGTGAAGCACCGCGGCTCGCGCGGCATCACCGGCACCCGGTACGTCTACCCCACGCACCCGTTCGACGTCGTCGGCTGGGACGGGTTCCTGTACCCGTACACGTTCAACATCGCCGACTTCGAGCCGATCACCGGCCGCGTGCACCAGCCGCCGCCGGTGCACCAGGTGTTCGAGGGCAACAACTTCGTCATCTGCAACTTCGTGCCGCGCAAGGTCGACTACCACCCCCTCGCCGTGCCGGTGCCGTACTACCACTCCAATGTGGACTCCGACGAAGTGATGTTCTACTGCGGCGGGAACTACGAGGCCCGCAAGGGATCCGGGATCGGCCAGGGCTCGATCAGCCTGCACCCGGGCGGCCACAGCCACGGCCCGCAGCCCGGCGCGGTCGAGCGGTCCCTCGGCGCGGAGTTCTTCGACGAGCTGGCCGTCATGGTCGACACGTTCCGCCCGCTCGAACTCGGCGAAGGCGGGCTGGCGAGCGAAGACCCCGGCTACGCGTGGACCTGGTCGGGACGGGGGCCGTCGGCGTGATCCCCGCGCTCTTCACCGGCCTGTGCGACGACGCCGCGGTGTTCCCGCCCGGCCTGTCCCCGCTGCCCGACGCCGTCGCCGCGCACGACGGGTACTCGGCGGCCTGGTACACCGACCTGGTCGGGCCGCTGGTGGTCGCCGCCCCGGCGCTCGACGAGCTGGCCGGCGTGCTCGGCGCCCGCGAAACGCCGTTGCCGCTCGCGGTGA
>NZ_JAAGNB010001522.1:0-4946 GCF_010550475.1 Amycolatopsis sp. SID8362 | reverse complement strand
CGGCGGCATCGGCGGCAACGCGGACCTGCTGGCCGAGCCGATGCGCCGCGCGCTGGCGGCGACGATCCCGGTGGTCCCGGACATCGTGGCCGGCCAGCTCGGCGAGGACGCGGTCCTGGCGGGCGCGATCGCGACGGCACTGGGCACGGCCCGCGAGCTGGTCTTCGACCGCCGCGGCCTACACCGCGCGGTGAGCGGCGCCTGACCGGTCGCGAGTCAGTCATACCCCGGCAAAGTCGGGCAGCACGGCCGATCCGCCCATCCTCACTCGCAGCCGCGACTTTGCCGAAACCCTCGCGTCCGGCGACATGAATGACTCATTCATGTCGTCCGGCGAAGTGAATGACCCATTCATGTCACTGGGGGCCGCCGGGCCGAGCGCTAGTCCGAGGGGCCGCGCAGGGTCAGGACCACCCGCAGCACGTATTCCACCGCCGTCGGGAAGGCCGCGCCGCGCAGTTCGCCGCGGTCGGCCAGGTTGCGGGAGGCGAACTCCAGCTCGCGCTCCGGCCCGCCCCGGCGGACGACCAGTGCCGCGATCTCCTCGAGGTCGAGGTCCGGGTGGTCCAGCCGGGTCAGGGAGAACTCGATCATCAGCTCTTCGGCCGTCATCCCCGCTCCTCCCGACTCCTCCAGCGTAGCCACAACCACCCGGCCGCGACCGGCATTCCGTGGCTGAGCTCACCAGCGATACTGTACCGTCCAGACGGTATAGTAACCGTCATGACCACGACCCGGGCACCGATCCAGCCGTCCCTCAGCCCCCGTCGCCGGTGGGCCGCGCTGGGCGTGCTCGTCGGCGCGGTGCTCCTGCTCGCGATCGACGGCACCGTCCTCTACCTCGCCGTGCCGTCGCTGACCCGCGAACTCGCGCCGAGCGCCACCGAGATCCTGTGGATCGGCGACATCTACTCGCTCGCGCTGGCCGGCCTGCTCGTCACGGCGGGGAACCTCGCCGACCGCTTCGGCCGCAAGAAGGTGCTGCTCCCCGGCACGGCCGCGTTCGGCGCCGCCTCCGTCCTGGCCGCCTTCTCCCCCACCGCCGGCGTGCTCGTCGTCGCCCGGCTGCTGCTCGGCGTCGCGGGCGCGACGATCATGCCGTCGACGCTCTCGCTCATCCGCACCCTGTTCGCCGACCCGCGCGAGCGCACCCGCGCCATCGCGATCTGGTCGGCCGGGTCCGGCGGCGGCATCGCGCTCGGCCCGCTCGTCGGCGGCACCCTGCTGGAGCACTACTGGTGGGGCTCGGTGTTCCTGATCAACGTGCCGGTCGTCGTCGTCTTCCTGATCGCCGGCGCGATCCTGCTCCCCGAGTCGCGCGACCCGAACCCCGGCCGGTTCGACCTGCTCTCGGCCGCGCTGTCGATGGTGGCGATCGTCCCGCTCGTCTACGCGGTCAAGCACGCCGTCGGCGAAGGCCTCGACGCGCAGGTGGTGGCGGCCGCCGTGCTCGGCGTCGCCGCCGGGACGCTGTTCGTCCGCCGTCAGCGGCGGGCGGCCGATCCGCTGATCGACGTCGGCCTGTTCCGCAACGGCGCGTTCAGCGGCGCGGTGCTCGCGAACTTCATCGCCGTCTTCGCGCTGATGGGACTGCTGTTCTTCTTTTCCCAGTACCTGCAGCTGGTCCGGGGTTTCTCGCCGCTGCGCGCCGGGCTCGCGGAGATGCCGGCGACGCTGGCCTCGATCGTCGTCGTGGCCGCGGTCGGCGTGGTCGCCGGACGGCTCGGGCGGGGCCGCGCCGTCGCCGCGGGCCTGGCCATCGCCGCGCTCGGGCTGGCGCTGGTCGCGGTCGCCGAAGAGTCGCCGCGGTACTGGTGGCTGGGCCTGACGCTGGTGCCGGTCGGCCTCGGCGTCGGACTGGCGCTGACGCTCACCGTCGACTCGGTGCTGTCCGCCGTCCCCCGGGACAAAGCGGGCTCGGCGTCGGCGATCTCCGAGACCGCCTACGAACTCGGTGCGGCGCTGGGCATCGCGCTCCTCGGCTCGCTGGTCACCTTGGTGTACCGCGCTTTCCTGCCCGCCGGCGTGCCCGGCGAGGTCCGCGAGTCCCTGGCTTCGGCCGCGGCCACGCTCGACCCGGCGTCGGAACTCGCGCAGGCGGCACGGGACGCCTTCACCGGCGCCATGCAGGTCACGTCGCTGGCTGCGGCCGCCGTCACCGCGGTCGCCGCGCTGATCGCCTGGCGTACCATTCCGTCCGGAAAGGACTGAGGATGCCTCGCAAAGCCGGACGCGGCCCCGGAGAAACCCGCCGGGCGCTGCTCGACGCGGCCGCGACCGCCCTCCGCACGCGCGGGCTCTCGGCGTCGCTCGACGACATCGCGCGGGAAGCCGGCGTGTCGAAAGGCGGGCTGCTGTACCACTTCCCGGCCAAGGACGCGCTGGTGCGCACGCTCGCCCAGGACATCCTCGACACCTTCCGCGCCGAGGTCCACGCGGCGCTCGACCCGGAAGACACCGCGGCGGGCCGGCTCACCCGCGCCTACGTCCGCGCGTCGCTGGACACCTCGCACGACGAGGTCGCCGTCCGGGAGAACATCGCGCTGATCGCCCAGCTGATCTCGATCCCGGAGATCGGCGCGATGGCGCGCGCGGACGCCGAGCGCTGGGACCGCGAACTCCACGACGACGGGCTGCCCGAGGACGTCGTCACCCTCGTGGTCGCCGCGGCCGACGGGGCGAGCACCGCGCCGCTGTGGGGTGTCGGCATCGACGTCGCGGCGGCGCGGAAGCTGGAGCGGCAGCTCCTGGAGCTGACCCGGGTGAGCTGACCGCGGCCGTGTCAACCCGACGAAGGTGGTGGTAAATCACCACTCACCGGCCCCTACGTTAGTCGGCTCCGGACGAAGGTGTCTTCCCGGTAAATTCTCGACAGCGCGCGCAATTCCGGCAAATCCCCGTCCCCACGAGGAGTTCTCCGATGTCGAGGAAGTTCGCCCTGGCCGGCGCAGCCGCGCTCGCCCTGACCATGACCCCGCTCGCCGCGGGGACCGCGTCGGCCGCCACCGAGCAGGAAGCCGCGGTCACGACGGTGTACTACAGCACTGCCAGCGCACCGACGTTCCGCTCGGTGATCAACGCCGGTGCCGCCAACTGGAACAACAGCGTCACCAACGTCAGACTGGTCGAGCGCAACTCCGGCGCGAGCCTGCGCTACACCGAGGGCAACGACCCCCGCGGGTCCTACGCCTCGACCAACGGGCACGGCAGCGGCACCATCTTCATCGACTACACCCAGGCCCGCCAGTACAGCCCGACCCGCATCGCGGCGCACGAGACCGGCCACGCCCTCGGGCTGCCGGACCACTACTCGGGCCCGTGCTCGGAGCTGATGTCGGGTGGCGGCCCCGGCCCGTCCTGCACCAACGCGTTCCCGAACTCGACCGAGCGCAGCCGCGTGAACCAGCTGTGGGCCAACGGCTTGGTCGCGACGAACGCGTCCGAGCGGGTCTACGAAACCGTTTACGGCTACTGATCCCGCTCGGCGTGGCCCGGGCTCACGAGCCCGGGCCACGCTCGTGCGCGGCACCGAGTTCGGCCGTGAACCCGGCCGGCACCACCACGTCCTCCCGGGTGAGTTCGTGGACGCTCTTCTTGCCCAGCGCCAGCAACGTCGAGTCGATCCCGTTGCGCAGCACGTCGAGGACGTTCTCCACGCCCGCCTGCCCGCCGGCGGCCAGTCCCCACAGGTACGCGCGGCCGATCAGGACCGCCTTCGCCCCCAGCGCCAGCGCTTTCACCACGTCGCTGCCGCGGCGGATGCCGCCGTCCAGCAGGACTTCCACCTGGTCGCCGACGGCGTCCGCGATCGACGGCAGCGCGCGGATCGTGGCCGGGGTGCCGTCGAGGTTGTTGCCGCCGTGGTTGGACACCGAGAGCGCGCTGACGCCGGCGTCGACCGCGCGGCGCGCCTCGTCGACCCGGATCACGCCCTTGAGCAGGAACGGCCCGTCCCACTGCGAGCGCAGCCAGGCCACGTCTTCCCACGAGGGCGGCGGCGTCTGCATCCACTGGCCGTACGCGCCGAAGAACGTCGGCGCTTCTTCGCCGGGTGAAGCCATGTTCGGCACGCCCAGGTCGGGCAGCCGCCGCGTCTTGACGTAGTCCAGGAGCCAGCGCGGGCGGGTGATGCCTTCGGGGGCGAAGCGCAGCAGCTCGCGCGGGGTCAGCCGTTCGGGGATGTGCGGGCTGCCCCAGTCTCGGCTGTGCGAGAACGACCAGTCGAGGGTGAGGATGATGCCGACGGCCCCGGCGGCGCGGGCGCGGTCGAGGCGGCGCCGGATGTCGTCACGCGTGCCGGTCCAGTAGACCTGGAAGTACGTGTTCGGGTTCGCGGCGACCACCTCCTCGATCGGCTTGCTGCCGAAGGAGGACAGCCCGATCGACGTCCCGCGCGCGGCGGCCGCCCTGGCCACCGCGACCTCGCCGTCGGGGTGCACGGCCTGCACGCCGGTCGGGGAGATCAGCACGGGAAGCGCGATGTCGCGGCCGAGCACGTGCGTGCCCAGGTGCCGCTGCGCGTGGTGGCCCGCCGTGCGCGGCGCGAACCGCAGCTCGTCGAACGCGCCGAGGTTGTCGGCGAGCGTGAGGCCCTTCTCCGAACCGGCGATCAGGGCGGAGTAGACCGACGCGGGCAGCCGTTTCTTCGCGCGGCGCTGGGCCTCGGCGACGGATTCGAACCAGGTGCTCATCGGGTTCCCTTCGTGGTGAAGCGCAGGGGGCGGCGGACGAAGGCCGGGCGGACCGGCTCGAGGGTGCGGTGGGCCAGGCAGCCGGCCCAGACGCCGGCGCCGTACGCGACGTCGTCGGCGATCGCGGCCGCGGTGTAGCGGACGGGATCGAGTGCGGGTCTGTTCTTGGCCCACGCGGTCAGCGGCGGGCCGAGCAGCAGGGACGCCGCGGCGGCGCGGCGTTTCCACCCCCGCGGCACGAGCAGGGCGGCGAGC
>NZ_JAAGNB010001474.1:0-8544 GCF_010550475.1 Amycolatopsis sp. SID8362 | reverse complement strand
GCTGCAGGAACGCGGCCGCGGCGGCCAGCCCACCGCGTGCCTGCGCTCGTTCGGCCGACCGCTCGAGCTCGGCGGCGACGTCGTCGTCCGGCCCGGCCGCGGCGGAGGCCAGATGCCAAACACGGCGGTCCGGGTCGGTCCGCGGGTCGGTCGCCCTCGCCAGCGCCAGGTGCACGGCCCGTCGATCTTCTTCGCCGGCCGCGCGGTACACGGCCGACCGCACGAGCGGGTGCCGGAAGATCACGCGTACTTCGAAGGACACCAGCCCGTCGATCTCGCCGGTGTGGGCCGTGGCCGGGGTGACGCCGAGCTGTCCGGCGGCGCGCCACACCAGGGCGGGATCACCGACGGGCTCGGCGGCGGCGACCAGCAGGAGCAGCCGGCTCTGCGCGGGCAGTTCCCCGATCCGCGTGAGGAAGCTCTGTTCTATCCGGCCGGGCAGCGTGCCGGCCTCCGGCAGGCCGAACCCGCCCGCCGCCCGTGTCAGCTCACCGGACAGCTCCAGCAACGCCAGCGGGTTGCCCCTGGTCTCGGCCACGATCCGGTCGCGGACGTGGTGGTCGAGCGGGACATGGGACACCGCTTCGAGAAGGGCGCGGGAGTCGGCGTTGCCGAGCCCGGTGACCTCGAGATCCGGGAGGCCGAGCAGGTCCTGGCCTCGGTCGCGCGTGGCGAACACGAGGGCGACCGACTCGGCCAGCAGCCGGCGGGCCACGAAGCCGAGGACCTGCGCGGAGGCCAGGTCCATCCACTGCGCGTCGTCGAGGACACACAGCACGGGGCCGTTGTCCGAGGCGTCCGACAGGAGGCTCAGCAACGCCAAGCCGACCAGGAACCGTTCCGGTGGAGTGCCCGCCCGCAGGCCGAACACCGTCTCGAGCGCGTCCTGCTGCGGAGCGGGAAGGCCCGGCAGCCGGTCCAGCAGCGGCACGCACAGCTGGTGCAGGGCGGCGAACGCCAGCTCCATTTCGGACTCGACGCCGACCGCACGCAGCACCCGCAGGCCGGTCGCCGAACGCTCCAGGTGCTCGAGCAGGGCCGACTTCCCGATTCCGGGAGCGCCGTGCACCACGAGTACCCGGCTCTCCCCGGTGCGGACCGCCGCGATCGCCCGATCGAGCACGGCGCACTCCGCCGTCCGCCCCACCAGGCCGGTACGCCTTTGGAACACCACGCTAACGCCCCCTTCGCCGACAAGGATCATCCTTGCCGTGAACGTTCCCGGCCGGAAGACCGGGGGGTCACGTCCGGGGCGATTGCCTCACGCCGTCAACCAGGCCGTCGAAGAGAAATCCCAGGTAGCGACGCCATGGTTCCGGTTCGGTGTCCCGCAGCGGCGCGGCCGCCTGGTGCATGCCGGTCATCAGCAGGACCACGTCCCGTCCGGTGACGCCGGGGCGCAGGCGTGCCTTGTCGACCAGCGCCTGAGCGGCCTCGGTCAGTTTGGCGACGCCGGTCTGCACGTCGGGATGCCGTACCGAGCCGCTCGCGACGTCGCACAACGCTTGATTGCCCGCCAGCCGGTCGGCGCCGTAGGTCATGAACTCCCGCAGCGCCGCCGTGGGATCGGCCGCGTCGCGCCGGGCGACCGCTGCCGCGACCAGGTCGTCGAGCAGGTCCCCGACGATCGCGGCGATGAGGTCTTCCTTGGTTGCGAAATGCCGGAAGACGGTGCCCTTGCCGATCCCGGCCCGCTCCGCGATCTCGGCCACGGAGACTTCCGCGCCCTGGACGGCGAACATCTCGGCGGCGGCGTTCAGCAGCGCTTTGCGGGTGCGCACCGCGTCGGCTCTCATCCGGCCATCCTAGCGCAACCTGACCGGTCGGTCCGGTTCGTGCTACGGTAAAAGTGACCACCCGGTCCGGTTAGCTCAGGAGGAAGCAGTGAATGGAAAGATCGCCCTGGTCACCGGGGCTTCGTCGGGCATCGGCGCGGCCACCGCGCGAGCCATGGCGGCAGCCGGCGCCACGGTCGTCGCCGGCGCGCGCCGGGTCGACCGGCTCGAGGAACTCGCCGCGACCGCCGACGGCGAGGTGTTCCCGGTGGAACTGGACGTCGCCGACCAGCAGTCCGTGCGCGAGGCGGTCGCCACCGCGGTCAGCCGGTTCGGCGGGCTGGACGTCGTCGTGAACAACGCGGGCGTGATGCTCAGCGGTCCGATCGTCGGCGCCGACACCGCGGAGTGGGACCGGATGGTGCGGACCAACCTGCTCGGGACGCTCTACGTCACCCACGCCGCGCTGCCGCACCTGCTGGCACGCAAGGGAACGGTGGTGCAGATCTCGTCCACCTCCGGCCGCGTCGCGTCCGCCATGGGCGGTGTCTACGCGGCGACCAAGTTCGGGGTGAACGCCTTCACCGAGTCGCTCCGGCAGGAGGTCACCGAGCAGGGCGTGCGCGTGGTGACGATCGAGCCCGGCATGGTCGACACCGAACTCGCCGACCACATCGGCGACGAAACGATCCGTGACATGGCCAAGAAGATGGCCGACTCGATGCGGACACTGCGCGCCGAGGACGTCGCCGCTGCCGTGGTGTACGCGGTCGGCCAGCCCGATCACGTGGCCGTGAACGAGATCCTGCTGCGCCCCACCGATCAGGTGCGCTAGCGCCACCGTGCTTCAGTTCCGCCTGTCGGGTGGCACGTACTCGAAGGTCGGGCCCGCCCCCGAACATCGTGCCGACGGTGTCCTTCAGCTGGCCCGGCTCGCCGTTGAAGGCTTCTTCCAGCTGGTAGAGCAGGAGGCTGTAGGTCTGGTTGAACTCCTCCTGGGCGACGCGGATCGGGCTGTCCTCCGGATAGTCGGCGGTGCGCGGGTTGGGCCGCGTCGGCAGCACGCCGTCGAGGTCGACCGCGATCGCCTCGCCGGTCGGGCCCGACTGCGGGCGTGTCGCCGGTCCGGTAGCGGCGGCCCGGCTTCAGCTCCTGGAACGCCGTTCGCCAGCCAGGACAGGGCGCCGCCGCGGTTTGTGACATCGGAGCTGTCACAAACCGCGGGTCTGTCCGGTCCTGGTTGGCGAACGACGTTCCCGGAGCGGCCGGGACGCGGAGGGAGAAGGCACCTCATGAAGATCGTCGTGATCGGCGGCAGCGGGCTCATCGGCTCGAAACTCGTCCGGAAACTGACCGCGCACGGCCACGAAGCGGTCCCCGCCTCACCCGACTCGGGCGTCAACACCCTGACCGGCGAAGGACTGCCCGAGGTACTCGACGGCGCCCAGGTCCTGGTCGACGTCTCGAACTCCCCCTCCTTCGCCGACGACGCCGTGCTGGAATTCTTCCACACCTCCACCGCGAACCTGCTCACCGCCGGGGAGAAGGCCGGGGTGGAGCACCACGTCGCATTGTCGGTCGTCGGCACCGGACGACTCGCCGAAAGCGGCTACTTCCGCGCGAAGATCGCACAGGAAAAGCTCATCAAGGAATCCGGACGGCCGTACTCGATCGTGCACGCCACACAGTTCTTCGAGTTCGTCGGCAGCATCGCCCAGGCAGCGACCGAGGGCAACACCGTGCGCCTGTCGGACGCCCGCATCCAGCCCATGGCAGCCGACGACGTGGCCACCGCAGTCGGCCGGGTCGCCGCCGGCGCACCGCTGAACAGCACCGTCGAGGTCGCCGGCCCCGAGCAATTCGGCCTCGACGAGCTGATCCGCACCGGCCTGACCTTCCGCGGCGACCCCCGCGAGGTCATCACCGACCCGGACGCACGCTACTTCGGCGCCCTGCTGGACAAAGACATGCTCCTGCCCGGCCCCGACGCGCAGCTGGCCGACACCCGGTTCGCCGACTGGCTCCCGCTCAACCCGCCGCCGGCGAAGTGACCATGACCGAGCAGCGTATCGCGACGTCCGTCCTCGTCATCGGCACCGGCGGGGGCGGCCTGCGCGCCGCGATCGAGCTGGCCGAGCGCGGTGTCGACGTCCTGGCGGTCGGCAAGCGGGCGAAGTCGGACGCGCACACCACGCTCGCCGCCGGCGGCATCAACGCGGCGCTGGCGACGATGGACCCGGAAGACTCCTGGCAGCAGCACGCGGCGGACACGCTCAAGGAGAGTTACCTGCTGGCCGATCCCCAAACCGTGCGGATCGTGACCGAGAACGCCGCCCGCGGCATCGAGGACCTCGAACGCTACGGAATGCCCTTCGCGCGCGAGACCGACGGGAAGATTTCCCAGCGGTTCTTCGGCGCGCACACCTACCGGCGGACCGCGTTCGCCGGTGACTACACCGGACTGGAGATCCAGCGGACGCTGGTCAACCGGGCGGCGCAGCTCGGCGTCCCGGTCCTGGACACGGTCTACGTCACGCGGATCCTGGTCCGGGACAACGTCGTCTTCGGCGCCTACGGGTTCGACCTCGCGGACGGGACGCGCTACGTGATCCACGCCGACGCGGTGATCCTCGCCGCCGGCGGGCACACGCGCATCTGGCGCCGCACCTCGTCCCGCCGGGACGAGAACACCGGCGACTCCTTCCGGCTCGCCCTGCTCGCCGGTGGCCGGATCCGGGACGCCGAGCTCGTCCAGTTCCACCCGTCGGGGCTCATCGCGCCGGAAAACGCGGCGGGCACACTCGTCTCGGAGGCGGCACGAGGCGAAGGCGGGGTGTTGCGCAACGCGCTCGGAGAGCGGTTCATGGCCCGGTACGACCCGGACCGACTGGAACTGTCCACACGCGACAGAGTGGCGCTGGCGGCATACACCGAGATCAAGGAGGGACGGGGGACGCCGGACGGCGGCGTGTGGCTCGACGTCTCGCACCTGCCGCGGGAGACGATCATGCGCCGGCTCCCCCGCGTCTACCAGACCCTGCTCGAACTGCAGATGCTGGACATCACCCGGGAACCGATCGAGATCGCGCCCACGGCGCACTACTCCATGGGCGGAGTCTGGGTGCGACCGGAGGACCACGGCACCGGCGTCGAGGGACTGTACGCCCTCGGCGAGGCGGCGAGCGGCCTGCACGGCGCGAACCGCCTCGGCGGCAACTCCCTGATCGAGCTGCTGGTCTACGGCCGCATCGTCGGTGCGGCCGCCGCGCGCTACTCACACGACCTCGAAGCTCAGCAGCGGTCGTCAGCGGCGACGGCGGAAGCCCGGCGAGAGGTCGACGAGCTGCTGGCCGCCGACGGCCCGGAGAACGTCCGCGCTCTGCAGCGGGCGCTACGCAACACCATGACCGAACACGCGGGCGTGGTCCGCGACGAGACCGGCCTGCGTGCCGGTCTGTCCGAACTGGACGATCTGGAAGGCCGAATGCGGGACCTCGGCGTGCATCCCGACATCGCCGGGTTCCAGGACCTCGCGCACGCGTTCGACCTCAAGGCCGCGGCGCTGGCCGCGCGCGCCACGCTCGAGTCGGCGCTCGAACGCCGCGAGACGCGGGGCTGCCACAACCGCGCGGACTACCCGAAGCTCGACGAGTCGTTGCGGGTGAACCTCCTCTGGTCCGGTCCGGGGCGGGTCGAGCGCGAAGAGCTTCCCCCGATCCCGGCGGAGATCGCGTCGCTGATGCGCGAGGTGTCCACTGCGGGCAAGCTCGTCGAATGAGCCGGGGCAAGGACGATCTCGAGGCGGCCGCAGGTGTGTTCACGCAGCTGCGGCCGCCTCTGTTCGGGATCGCGTACCGCATGCCCCGGAGTTCGCCGCCCTGCTGGTGATGGAGAAGCTCACCCCGAACGAACGCGCCGCCTACGTGCTGCGGGACACCTTCGCCGGCGGCGCCGGGTACCGCTAGGACCGGGCAGCCGGGCGATCAGTGACCCGCGGGCTGTCACACGGCGCGGAGCTGTCCTGTCTTCACTGGCGCCGGGATCACGACGATGCCCGGCGGACAGGAGGTTTTCGCCGTGACGAGCGTGGTGACAGCGGAGGCCGAAGCCGGGCATCCGTCGCCGGCCGGGCCGAGCCGGTACGGGCGCATGTTCCCTGGCCTCGCCCCGCTGGTCGCGGACCTGCGGCTGCCGGTGCGTGCGGGCGGCCACGGCGGGATCTGCGACGCGGGGGCGATGCCCGGGCCGGGCGGCGACGACGCGGCCGAGCCCGCCGGGTGGCCGTTCTTCGGCCAGCTGATCGCGCACGACATCACCGCCGACCGCGCCCCCATCACCAGCGGCCCGCACCCGGAAGCGCTCCGCAACGCCCGCGCGCCGAAGCTCGACCTGGAGATGCTCTACTCCGACGGTCCCATCGGATCGCCGTTCCTCTACGACACCGGGGATCCGGCGAAGTTCCTGCTCGGCCGCCCCGACGGTGGTGACGTGCCGAGGAACCAGCAGGGCGTGGCGCTGATCGGCGACCCCCGCAACGACTCGCACCTGTTCGCGCTGACCCTGCACGCCACGATGCTGCGGGCACACAACCGCGTCGTGGATCTGCTGCGGGACAACGGTGTGACCGATGTCTTCGAGCAGGCGCGCCAGGCCCTCGCGTGGCACTACCAGTGGATCGTGGTCCACGACTTCCTGCCCAGGCTCGTCGGCCTGCCCCTGGTCGAGCAAGTGCTCGACGGGGGCGGCCGCTGGTTCGCACCGCCGCCGGGACAGGCCTGGATCCCGCTGGAGTTCTCCCACGCGGCCTTCCGCTACGGCCACAGCCAGATCCGCCACACCTACCGGCTCGCCCGCGGCGGCCCCGAACTGCCGCTCTTCCCCGACCTCGTCGGGTTCCGGCCGGTGCCCGCCGGACGGCGCCTCGATCCCGCGCTGATCTTCGACCTGCCCGGCCACCCGCCGGCGCAACGGGCCAAACGCATCGACGGCCGCCTTCCCGCGAGCCTCATCGCCCTGCCCGAGCAGGTCACCGGCACCGTCGACGCCACCGCCCACCGGTCGCTCGCGGTCCGCGACCTCCTCCGCGGCGGGATCGCCGGTCTGCCCAGCGGCGAATCCGTCGCCCGCCACCTCGGCGTGACGCCGTTGCCCGCGGACGAACGTTCCTGGCCACAGGGCACTCCATTGTGGATCTACGTCCTCAACGAAGCCCGGCACCACGGCGGTGGCGACCGCCTCGGCCCGGTCGGCGGCCGCATCGTCGCGGAAGTCCTGATCGGACTACTGCGCGCCGACCCGGCGAGCTACCTGAGCCGCGAACCGGACTGGCGGCCGACTCTGCCCGCCGCAGGACCGGCCTTCGGCCTGGCCGACCTGCTCACCCTGGGCTGCCACGCGCAGCCGGCCAGCTGATTCGTCGAACAAGGAGTACGGAATGCATGGAAAGCCGCAGTTCGAAGGACTGGTCGCGATCGTGACCGGGGCGAGCTCCGGGATCGGCCGCGCGGTGGCTCTCGATCTCGCCGAAGCCGGCGCTCGGGTGCTGGGTGTCGGGCGGCGGGCCGACCGGCTCGCCGAAATCGCCGGCCGCCATCCGGCCATCGAGACCGTCGTCACCGACGTCCGCGCGGACGACGCGCCCCGGAAGATCGTGGAAGCGGCCGTCGACCGCTGGGGACGGCTGGACATCCTGGTCAACAACGCAGGCGCGTTCGTCGGAATGCCACTGGAAGCGGTGAACGCCCGATCCATCGAGGACATCATCGCCGTCAACGTCACGGCGCCGAGCATGCTTGCGCACGCCGCACTGCCCCAGTTGATCGAACACCACGGCGCGATCGTCAACGTCTCGAGTACCTACGGTCACCGTCCTCTGCCCGGTGGAGCTCATTACGGCGCGTCGAAAGCCGCGCTCGAGTCACTCACCCGCAGTTGGGCACTGGAACTGGCGCCCCACCGCGTCCGGGTCAACGCCGTCGCGCCCGGCCCGACCGAGTCCGAAGCGCTGCTCGCCGCCGGTCTGGGCGAGGAACAGATCACCCTGGTGAAAGCGGACGAGGCCGGCCGGATTCCCCTCGGCCGCCGCGGCGTGCCGGAGGAGATCGCCCACTCGATCCGCCACCTCGCCGATCCGGCGACCACCTGGGTGACCGGTCAGGTTCTCGCAGTCGACGGTGGGCTCGCGCTCACCTGAGGGTCATGGGCGATCTCGGCATGAGGCAGGACGGCCGGAGTCCGCCGTGAGGTCGCCGGGCAGGCCCGACAGAACAACCCGCCCATCAGATCACGAGGTTCCAGCGGCGCCCCCGGGGCGTCTGGCCGCGGCCTCGGCAAGTCGACCGGGTGGATCCTGCGCGGCCGACTGCGCAAGGCCGACGTCGTCGGCTGCGCCGACGCTGCCGTCCTGACTGCCGAAAATCCGTGATCGGTCTGCGGATCGGGCGTACAGCGGTCGCCTTGGTCTGCCGGGGATGGCGCGCTCGGCGTCGGAGCAGGGCTGCTGCCGCGCGAAGTCGTCCTGCTCGACCCCCGCGCCGGAGCCGTGCTCCCGGCCCGGGTGGCGGTCCCCACCGTTCGCCGGGGTCCGCTTCCGGGCCGGCGATCCCGCGGGGGTCTTCTTCGCGCTGTGTCCTTTCGCGACCCCCACGGGTGCCGCCCCGGAACCCTTCGAAGGTCCCGGAGCAGCTTCGCGGGGCGCCGCGATCGGCTCCGCGGGGCGCGGCCCGGCCGGCTGGGACGTCGTCCCCTCGGCCACGGGCGGCATGGCCGG
>NZ_JAAGNB010001428.1:0-5197 GCF_010550475.1 Amycolatopsis sp. SID8362 | reverse complement strand
AGCTGGTCGAGGCGATCATGACCGCCCTGGGCGAGCAGACCGTCACCGTCCCGGGCACCGCCGCCGCCGACACCGTCCTGCCGCGGCTGGCGGACAGCCTGAAAACCGTTCTCCAGCAACGCAAACAGGTCGCTGAGCAGGTCGAGGGGATACTCGATGCGCACCCTCTTGCCGGGGTCCTGACCTCGATGCCCGGCATCGGCGTCAGGACCGCCGCCCGCATCCTGCTCGAAATCGGCGACGCCGCGAACTTCAAGACCTCCGGGCACCTGGCCGCCTACGCCGGCATCGCCCCGGTCACCCGCAGCTCCGGCACCAGCATCAAGGGCGAACACCCCGCCCGGACCGGCAACCGCCAACTCAAACGCGCGTTCTTCCTCGCAGCGTTCGCCTCGCTGTCCGACCCGGTCAGCCGCGCCTACTACGACAGGAAGCGGGCCGAGGGCAAGAAGCACAACGCCGCCCTCATCTGCCTCGCCCGCCGCCGCTGCGACGTCCTCTACGCCATGCTCCGCAACGGCACCCACTACCGCCACCCCGAACCAGCCCCAGCCGCGGCTTGACAACCACATAGGGACACCCCCCAGGCCTCGCCGTCCTTCCGGATCCGCCAAACCTAGCCGCCGATCTCCCCATACCGGCCGCCCTGGCCGAGTCAACCGTGCCTCGCCAGACCAACCGCCCCCGCCCCGCCAACCCTCGCCCCAGCGAACAAACCCGTCCTTCGTCGCCTCCCCTCTCCCCCGCCCCCTCGGTACCGTGTCCCGCATGATGCGCAAGGCGGTCGCCGTCCGGCGGGAGGAGATCGTGGGGGCCGCGCTGGGACAAATCCGCGAACGGGGTATCGCCGGGGTCCGGGCCGCCGATGTCGCCAAAGCCCTCGATGTCAGCACCGCGCTGATCTTCTACCACTTCGGCACCCTCGAAGCCCTCATCATCGAAGCCTTCCGCCAGGCCGCCGAAACCGCCCTCGCCACTCTCCGCGCCGAACTCGAGGAAAGCGGCCCCGCCGACGCCCGCCTGAACGCCGTCCTCACGCTCTACGGCCCCACGAACCCCGGCCACAACTGGCAGCTCTGGATCGAGGCCCAGGCCGCCGCCATGCGGGACCCCGAACTGCGGGCCGTCCTGCAGCGGCTGGACCAGCGGTGGCGGGACGCCGTCGTCGCCCTGATCACCGAGGGCGTCACCACCGGGGTCTTCCGGTGCGAAGACCCGCACGGCGCCGCCTGGCGGCTGACTTCGCTGCTCGACGGGCTGGCCGTCCAGGTCGTCGCCAAGACCGGGGCCGTCACCGCCGGCGACTGTGCGCGGTGGGTCGCGCAAGCCGTGAAGCGGGAACTCGGGTGAGCGCCCTGCTCGAAGTGGCGTGGACCGATCCCGTCACCGGGTGCCGCGGGTACCTGGTGATCGACCGGCTCGTGCGGGGCGTCGCCAGCGGCGGGCTCCGGATGCGCCGCGGCTGCAGCCTCTTCGAAGTCCGCGGCCTGGCCCGGGGCATGACGCTCAAAGAGGGCCTCAACTACGACCCCGCCGGCCGCTACATCCCGCTCGGCGGCGCCAAGGGCGGCATCGACTTCGACCCCTACGACGAGCGCGCCCGCGATGTCGTCGCCCGCTACCTGCACGCCATGCGCCCGCTCATCGAGCGGTACTGGACCATGGGCGAGGACCTCGGCCTGCGCCAGGACGTCATCGACGGCGTGCTCGCCGAGATCGGGCTGCGCAGCCCCGTCCAGGCCGTCTACCCGCTGCTCGAAGACCTCGACGCCGCGACCGCCCGGCTCGCCGACGCCTTCCGGATCGAGGTCGGCGGGCTGGGGCTGGACGAGCTGGTCGGCGGACTCGGCGTCGCGCAGGCCACGCTGACCGGGCTCGAACTGCTCGGCCACACCGGGCCGAGCCGCGTCGTCGTGCAGGGGTTCGGGTCGATGGGTGGGGCCACCGCGCGGTTCCTCGCCGAAGCCGGGCTGCCGGTCGTCGGCGTCTCGGACGTCCGCGGCGTCGTCGCCAACCCCGCCGGGCTCGACGTCGAGCACCTGCTGCGGCACCGCGACCGCTTCGGCGGGATCGACCGCGACCACCTCAAGCCCGGCGACGAGCTCCTGCCGCCGGAAGCGTGGCTGGCGGTGCCCGCCGAGGTGCTGGTGCCGGCGGCGATCTCCTACTGCGTCGACAGCGACAACCAGGCCGAGGTCGGCGCGAAGGTCATCGTGGAGGCCGCGAACCTGCCGGTCACCCCGGACGCCGAAGAACTCCTCGGCGCCCGCGGCATCCCGGTGGTCCCGGACTTCGTGGCCAACTCGGCGACCAACTCCTGGTGGTGGTGGACGCTCTTCGGCGACGTCGGCGCGGACGCCGACGAGGCCTTCGGGAAGGTCCGCACTCGCATGCGCGAGCTGGTCACCGCCGTCTTCGAAGTCGCCACCCTCGACGGCTTGAGCCTGCGCGCCGCCGCCCTGCGGCTTTCCGAGCGGAACCTCGAAGCCATCCAGGCCCGGTTCGGCGAGGGAACGAATCAGCCCGCAAAGTAGTTGAGCGTTGTATGAAACTCGGCATCTACAGCTTCGGCGACCGCGCGCCCGACCCGCGGACCGGCGCGCAGCCGTCCGTCGCGCGGACGCTGGCCAACACCCTCGAGCGGATCAAGCTCGCCGACGAGCTGGGCCTCGGCTTCTACGGCCTCGGCGAACACCACCTCGACCAGTACGCGATCTCGAACCCGGGCACCGTCCTGGCCGCCGCGGCGAGCGTCACGAGCCAGATCACGCTGAGCTCCGCGGTCACCGTCCTGAGCACCGAGGACCCGGTCCGCGTCTACCAGCAGTTCACCACCCTCGACCAGCTCAGCCACGGCCGCGCCGAACTGCTCGCCGGGCGCGGGTCGTTCACCGAATCCTTCCCGCTGTTCGGCAACGACCTCGGCGACTACGACGAGCTGTTCGAAGAGAAGCTCGCGCTGCTGCTGCGCATCGACCGTGAAGACCCGCTTACCTGGTCCGGCAAGTTCCGCCCGCCGCTGGAGAACGCGCGGATCCTGCCGCGCCCCTACGGCAGGCGCCTGCGCATCTCGATCGGCACCGGCGGCAACCCCGAATCCTCGATCCGCGCCGGGCTGCTCGGCCTGCCCGTGGTGTACGCCGTGATCGGCGGCCGTCCCGAGCGCTTCGCCCCGCTCGTCGACCTCTACCGCCAGGCCGGCGAGGCCGGGGAGCACCAGAAGGAAGACCTGAACGTCACCATGGGCGCGATCGGCTTCCTCGCGCCGAATTCGCAGGACGCCAAGGAAACCTTCTACCCGTACTGGCTCGAGACGATGAAGTACGGCGCCCGCGCGCGTGGCTGGGCCGTCCCGACCCGCGCCGAGTACGACCAGTACGCCGAGTACGACCAGTACACCGCCGGCGCGCAGGCGTTGTTCGTCGGCAGCCCGCAGGAGATCGCCGAGCGGCTGATCGAGGTCGGCAAGCTGACCAGCGCGGACCGCTACGCGATGCAGATGGACTGGTCCGGCGTCCCGCACGCCGAGGTCATGAAGGCGATCGAGCTGCTCGGCACCGAGGTGCTTCCCTTGGTGGAAAAGGAGTTCTAGACGTCGTTCGCGGCGATGTAGCCGAACGTCATCGCCGGGCCGATGGTCGAGCCCGCGCCCGCGTAGCTGTGGCCCATCACCGCGGCGCTCGCGTTGCCCGCCGCGTACAGGCCGGGGATGACCGTGCCGTCCGGGCGCAGCACGCGCGACCGGGCGTCGGTGCGCATGCCGCCCTTCGTGCCGAGGTCGCCGGGGACGATCCGCAGCGCGTAGAACGGCGGTGCCCACAGCGGCGCCAGGCAGGAATTGGGCAGCACCAGCGGGTCCGTGTAGTAGTGGTCGTACGCGCTCGCGCCGCGGTGGAAGTCGCTGTCCACTCCGGACCGGGCGAGCGCGTTGAACCGGTCCACAGTGGACTTCAGCGCCGCCGCGGGCACGCCGATCTTCGCGCCGAGGTCCTGGATGGTCGAGGCCTTGAACACCGCGCCCGCCGCGTACCAGGAATCCGGGAACGGCAGCAGCGGCAGGATGTCGCGGAACAGGTACTTGTTCCGGTAGTTCTGGTCGACGATCAGCCACGCGGGGATGTCCGGCGCCGCCGGGTTCTTGTCGTACATGGTGTGCACGACGTCGCTGTAGGGCGCGGCTTCGTTGACGAACCGCTGCCCGGCCTGGTTGACCAGCAGCCCGCCGGGCAGAGTGCGCTCGGCCAGGCAGAAGTACGGGTCGCCGGGCACCGGGATGGCCGGGCCCCACCACGCGTCCTCCATCAGGTCCAGCGCGGCGCCGGCGCGCTGGCCGGCCCGGATGCCGTCGCCGGTGTTCTCCTTCGCGCCGACCGTCCAATCGGTACCGATCGGCTGACGCTGGTACTGCGCGCGCATCCCGGCGTTGTGCTCGAACCCGCCCGAGCCGACGATCACACCGCGGCGCGCCCGCACCAGCCCCTGCGGCGTCAGAACTCCAGTGACCGTGCCGTTTTCGATGTTCAGGTCGACGAGCGGGGTGTTCAGCCACACCGGGACGTTCGCCGCGAGCAGCCCGGCCCGCAGCCCGGCGGCCAGCGACTGCCCCATGGTGAGCGGCTTCTGCCCGGCGATCGCGGCGGCCGTGCCGCGGGCCAGGCAGGCGGCCGCGACCGCGGCGCCCTTGGCGTTGACCGCGGCGAGGTTGAGCCACTTGTAGTCCGCGCTGAACACGACCATCCCGGCGGGCGTGGCCAGGTAGGGCGGGTTCAGGTTCGCCAGCTCCGCGCCGAGCAGGTTTCCGTCGAACTGGTCCGGCTCGATCGAGCGGCCGTTCGGCAGGCCGCCCGGCAGCTCCGGGTAGTAGTCGCTGTAGCCGTCCATGAACCGGAACCGCAGCGGGCTGTTCGCCAGCACGAACGAGATCATCGCGGGACCGTTGCGCAGGAAGGCTTCCTGGCGCGCGGCCGGCACGTCCGGCCCGACGACGGCGGCGAGGTACTGCGCGGCTTTCGCCGGCGTGTCCGGCACGCCGGCGGCGAGCAGCACCGGGTTGTTCGGGATCCAGATGCCGGCGCCGGAGCGGGCCGCGGAGCCGCCGAACGTCGGCGCCTTCTCGAGCACGACGACGCTCAGCCCGCGCTTGGCCGCCGTCAGCGCGGCGGTCATGCCCGCCGCGCCGGACCCGACCACGACGACG
>NZ_JAAGNB010001376.1:0-4473 GCF_010550475.1 Amycolatopsis sp. SID8362 | reverse complement strand
CGCCGGGTACCTGGCCCGGGCACGCGGCGTGCGGACGTCGCCGGAGCGGATCGTCGTGTGCTCGGGGTTCGCGCACGCCCTGCGGCTGCTGTTCCCCGGGGTGCTGCCCGGCCCGCTCGCCGTCGAGTCCTACGGCCTCGCGTTCCACCGCGCGATCTTCGCCGCGGCGGCCGTCCCGACCGTGCCGCTCGAGCTGGACGAGCACGGCGCGCGCGTCGAGGACCTCGACGTCCCGGCCGTGCTGCTGACGCCCGCCCACCAGTTCCCGACCGGCGGCCCCCTGCACCACGACCGCCGCACCGCCGTGCTCGGCCACGTCCGCGCGACCGGCGGGGTCCTGCTCGAAGACGACTACGACGGCGAGTTCCGCTACGACCGCAAGCCGGTCGGCGCGGTCCAGGGGCTGGACCCGGAGCACGTCGTCTACGTGGGTTCGGTCAGCAAGAGTCTGTCGCCGGCGCTGCGGCTGGGCTGGCTCGTGCTGCCCGAGCGCCTCGTCGACGCGGTGCTCGCGGTGAAGGGTGAGCGCGAGGCGTGGGCGAGCGTGCTGGACCAGCTGACGCTGGCGGAGTTCCTCGCTTCGGGTTCGTACGACAAGCACATCCGCCGCATGCGCCAGCGCTACCGGCGGCGGCGCGACCTGCTGGTGACGGCGCTGGCCGAGCGGGCACCGCACGTCGTGCCCACCGGCATCGCCGCGGGCCTGCACGCGGTGCTGCGGCTGCCGCCGGGGACGGAGGCGTCCGCGCTCAAAGCCGCGGCGTGGCAGGGCCTCGCGCTGGACGGCCTGGCCGCGTTCCGCCACCCGGCGGCCACGATGTCCACAATGGACGGCCTGGTGGTGGGGTACGCGACCCCGCCCGAACACGCTTACGCCGCAGCGCTCGACGCGTTGTGCCGAGCGCTGCCACCCGCTTGAGCGCTACCCGACGATGTCGATCTCGAAGGGGTCCGCGGAGCTGTAGTTGATGTCCGCCCACACCGCGCCCGGCAGGTCGTACCGGCGGTGGGACGTCAGCTTGTTGTTGTACCCCGGCAGCTGCGCCGGGTTGTGGCCCACGCCCTGGTGGTCGTTGCCCCACGCGAAGATGTCACCGACCCACATCGGCTTCGAGAACCCGTCGCCGCCGAGGCGGGGGCGGATGATGACCGCCGCGCCGGGGCTGCCGGACAGGAAGACGCGGACGGCGTTCTGGTCGCCGTTCGGCGGGGTGACGGTGATGCGCTCCATGATCTCCACTCCAGTCGAGGCGGGTGCGGTTCCGTCCACTCCGGGCCAGAAGTCGACGACGGACGAAAGGTCGTAGCCCGGGGCGACGTTGCCGGCGTACTGCTTGGCGACCGCGCCGTCGGGGATGGTCGGATCGCCGTTGTAGTGCGCGATCCAGTAGTGCGGCTCGGCGACGCCGGCGGAGGAGAACGCCGAGCGCACCGACGGCCAGGTCGAGAGGCTGCAGTAGACGGTCGGGTCCGCGCCGGCCGCGCGGCGCATCCGGACCCAGCCCGGCGCTTCGCCGGGGGTGGCGTCGCCGGGTTCGACGTCCAGGACGTGACCATCGTTGGTGGACGCCTTCTTGACGATCGTGACCTTCACGGCCTGGGGGAAGCGCGCCCAGTCGGCGGCGGACCAGGGTTCGAGTTTGATCTTGTCGATGTACCCCGCCACCATCCGGGCGTCGGCGGGGATGTTTGCGGCCGTGACCGCGTCGTACATCGTGCGCACGGGTTGCGTCTCCGTTCGGTGCCTCATCGCCGTTTCGGGGACGGCGAAATCGTCTCCGCGATTCGCCATGGTGATGTTACCCAAGTGGGACGAGCGTCAAGCGGGAAACGTTACGCACTTCTTGTCAATCACCAAAATGGCCGCACGACACAATTCCTTCACCCCGGCTTCACGAGGTGATGGTCACGGTCCGCTGCCGGTACTGGCTTCCCGCTCACCCGGCTGGCAAGCTGCCAGCACTTCACCACGGAAGGACGTGCATGGCGGCACACCCGGCGCGGGCCCGGCGCATCGACGCGCGGGTCGTGGTCCTGAGCGCGCTGCTCGTGGCCGCCCTGCTCGCCTGGGCCGGCGTCGGCTACCTCAAGGACCGGCTGGCCGGCGGCGGCTGCGACACGACCACGCCGGTGCGCGTCACGGCCGCGCCGGACATCGCGCCGGTGCTCACCGCGCTCGCCGGGACCGTGCCGCAGCAGGACTGCTACGCCGTCGAAGTCACGTCGAGCGCGTCGCCGGCCACCGCCGCCGCGCTCGAAGCCAACGGCGCGACCGGCCCGGACGTCTGGGTGCCGGAGTCGAGCACGTGGCTGCTGCAGGCCCGCGACGGCGGCGCGTGGAACCTGCCCGAGACCGGGCAGTCGGTGGCGAGTTCGCCGGTGGTGCTCGCGCTCACCGACGACGTCGCGAAGCAGGCCGGCTGGCCGGGGAAGTCGCCGTCCTGGGCGGACGTCCTGGCGGCGAACCCGGTCGGGCTGCCCGACCCGGGCCGGGACCCGGCGGCGATCTCCGCGCTGATCGGGTTGCAGCAGCTCACGAAGGACGCACCCGACCCGGCCGCCGCGTTCACCGAGAAGATCCGCGAACTCTCGGCGGTGAAGGAGCCGTACACCGCGTCACCGGCGTCGGAGCAGTCGGTGCTGGCGCGCAAGCTCGTCGCCGCGTACCCGGCGGCGGGGGTGCCGGGCTTCGACTACCCGTACGTCGTGCTGCCGCGCGCGTCGGAAGCGTCGCGGTCGGCGGCCGAGCGCTTCCTGCGGCTCCTGCTCGACCAGACGGCGACGAAAGCGTTTGCGGACGGCGGGTTCCGGACGCCGTCCGGCCAGCTGCTCGGCGACCGCCCCCGCGACACGCGGACCGACGCCGCGCCGCGCCCGGGCGGGCCGCCGCCACCGGAGTCGATGTACGCCGTGCTCCAGGCGTGGGCGGGGGCGAACCTCAGTGCCCGCGTCCAGGTGCTGCTCGACGTGTCCGGCTCGATGGCCGCCACCGTCCCGGGTACCGGCCGGAGCCGGATGGCGCTCACCCTCGAAGCCGCGACGCAGGGTCTCGGCTTGTTCAAGCCGACCACCGAAATCGGCCTGTGGCTGTTCTCCACCAAGCTCGACGGCGCCAAGGACTTCAAGGAACTCCTGCCGATGCGGACGATTTCGCAGCAGCTCGGCTCGGGCGGGGTGGCGACGCTGCAGGCGGTCAAGCCGAAACCCGGCGGCGCTACCGGCCTGTACGACTCGATCCTCGCCGCGTACCAGAACGCCCGCCAGAACTGGCAGCTCGGCCGGATCAACGTCGTCGTCGTGCTCACCGACGGCCGCAACGAGGACAGCGACTCGATCGGGCTGCCCGGCCTGCTCGCCGAGCTGAACCGGCTGCAGGACCCGCGGAAACCGCTGCCCGTCATCGGGATCGGCATCGGCCCGGACATCGACGCGAGCGAGCTGCGGCAGGTCTCCGCGGCGACCGGCGGCGAGTCCTTCACCACGCCGGACCCGCGCAAGATCTCCGACGTCTTCTACCAAGCGCTGAGCAAGCTGATGTGCCAGCCGCCCGCCTGCAAGAAGTGAGGACCCCCGTGTTGCTGGAAACCGAGCAGCCCGCGCCACGGGCGATCCGAAGACCGTCCACTGTGGTCCTGGCCGCGTTCGTGGCCGGGCTCGTTCCGTTGCTGCTGCACGGATGGGCGGCGCTGCACGGGAGTTTCGCGCAGGACGACTTCGTGGTCACCTGGCAGGCGGCCGCGGCGGGCCCGTTCGACCCCGGCTTCCTGTTCCAGGACTACCACGGGCACCTGCAGCCCGGCGGGTTCTTCCTCGCCGCGGTGCTGACCTGGTGGGCGCCGCTGAACTTCCCGTTGTTCGCGCTGCCGCTGGTGCTGATGAAAGCGCTTGCGACGGTCTACTTCTGGCGCCTGCTCGTGCGCTGCTTCGGCCGCCGGTGGGCGATCCTGGTGCCGTTCACCGTGTTCACGGCGTCGACGCTGCTGCTGGTCCCGGCGCTGTGGTGGTCGTTCGGCATCCAGGTGGTGCCGGTCGTGCTGGCCGCCGCCGCGGCACTGCACGCGCACGTCCGGTACCTGGCCGACGGCGGCCGCTGGTGGCTCGGGACGTTCGCCTGGACGCTGTTCGGGCTCGCGTTCTACGAGAAGGCGGCGGTGATCCCGGTGCTGCTGGCCGCGGTGACCGTCCTGCTCGGACGGTCCTTTCGCGACCACGTCCGATACTGGCTGGGCCACGCCGCGGTGCTGGTGGCGTTCGTGGTGGTCTTCTTCGCGGCGACCGCGAGCCAGGTCGGGACGGGAACGTCGCCGCTGTCGGCGGGCACGGTCGCGGACCTGACCGCGCGGATGCTCGGCGACACCCTGCTGCCGGGGCTGGCCGGCGGGCCGTGGTCCGGCCCGGGACCGGGCGCGACCTGGGCACCCTCGCCGTTCGCCGTGGTGGTCGCGCTCGTCCTGGCCGCGCTGGCGGTGGTGC